>JAYRVL010000265.1:0-2389 GCA_041918575.1 Anaerolineae bacterium
AACGGTGTCTTGTCGTTCGGCGTGGCGGCCAGCGGCGGGATGGCGTGGTTCGCGCACATTGGCGGGTTCGTTGCCGGGTTGGTGCTCTGCCTGCCGTGGATTGCCCGCGCACGGCGCATGGAGCTGCGTTCGCGGCGCTACTGGTAACCGATCTTAGGTTTCAGAACATAAAGGGGCTGTCTGGAAAGAACATCCAGGCAGCCCCGTTTTTGTGCCAGGAGTTGTTCAGAAGGGTGGTTTGGCGCGCCGAAAGAGGGGATAAAAAAGCGGCCTATGCGGCCGCCGCCTTCTTCAGGTTGTGGGCGATGCTTACGAGCCCCCACTCGGTCTTCACTTTCGCCCGCCCGCGCAAGTGAAACCTGCGGAAGCCCATGTTGTGTTTGATATGTCCGAATACGGTTTCCACCTCCACGGAGCGAGCCGCCCGTAAGCGCTCACCCTCCGCACTGGTCAGATTGTCCCGGGCTTGCTTCCGATAAGCCAGCAAACGGAAACTGATGCGGATCTGGCGGTTGCCCTTGGCCTGCGTACATTGGCTGCGCAACGGGCAGTCGGCGCAGGCCAAGCACTCGTAGATGCGGCGCTCGCTCTCAAAGCCGTTGTCGCTGGTATGGCGTGCGGTGTACTGGAAGTGCAGCGGCTGCTCCGCCGGACAGCTGAAGGTGTCGGTAGCTGCGTCGTAGGCGAAGTTCTCGGCCCGGAACTGGTGCGCCCGCACGATGGCCGGGTCGCGATAGTGATGGGTGTCCTGGTAGAAGGTGTTGTACTTGAGGTAGTTGCGCACCTGCTGCTGTTCCAGGTAGGCGTAGTTCTCTTCGCTGCCATACGCGGCATCCGCCACTACGTTCTGCGGTAAGCGCCCAGCGGTATTCTGCTGCACTTGCGCCAGATGCGGGATCAGGCAGCCCGTGTCGCCCGCCTGGTCATGCACGCTGAACCCGACGATGAACTGCCCCTCGGTGCCCAGCTGCACGTTGTAGGCCGGCTTCGGCCAGGGCCGCTCAGCGCCACGGTCTTCCTTCATCCGCATGCACGTGGCGTCCGGGTCCGTCTTGGCATAACTCGAGCGCCCCGCCAGCGTTTCCGTCTGCTGCTCGTACTTCTCCAGCCGCGGCAAACAGTCCGTCTCCAGTTTCTTGAGCACCTTCTCGGCGGCCGCCGCTGCGGGCTCAGGGTGCGCGCGCTCACGCAGCCGCTGATTGAGTTGTGCAATGCGCGCTTTGAGCTGGCCCGCGTCGCGCGGCCCACCCCCGGCCAGCCCGCGCGCTTCCAGATCGGCCTCCCCGTACTCGGCCTGCTCGTCAGCATTCACCTGCTCGATCTGGTGCAGCAATTCAGCGATCTGCTCGTGCACCCGCTGCTGGTAACGCGCCGTGCGCTTGGCCCACACCACCTTGTGTTGATTCGCATCGGCGGCGACCTTGGTCCCATCCACGAAGTAGTGCTCCAGTTGCACGTACCCCGCCTCGATCAAGTACTGCAACACCTCGGCGAACACCGCGTCGATCACGTCCTTCATGCGCTGGCCGCGAAAGTCATTGATCGTGCGAAAGTCCGGCCGATTCCCGCCGCTCAACCACATGAAGTGAATGTTCTCGCGCAGCGCCGCCGCAATGCGCCGCGACGAGTAGATCTTGCTGCAATAGGCATACACTAACACCTTCAGCAGCATCTGCGGGTGGTAACTGGACGTCCCGCCGCCTTGGTATTGCGCCAGCAGCGGGCGCAAATCCAATTGCTCGATCGCCGTATTCACCACGCGCACCACGTGCTCGGGTTCGATCAATTCATCCAGGCTGGGCGGCAGCAACTGCGGCTGAGCCATCGTATAGGGCTTGAACACGGGGGCAGCAGGTTTGCGTTTCATGCCCGCCATTAAACCACGGATCCTTAAATAACGCGAGAAAACAACGCAAAAAGGGGCCCCCGATTACTTTTCGGACAGCCCCTTTATGTTTGTCTATTCCTCTCCCTCGATCAACATGTACCCGAACACCCCGGTGCGATTTGAATTTGCGAACGCGCCGCTGGCATACGACGCGCGCACCACGTAGAAGGAGTTGACGTTCGGGTCGCCGATGGCATTCTCATGCGTGCAGGTGACGGTGACCCCATCGTTGGTGCAGATGTCACCCAGGTCGGTTCCTTCATCCACGGGGGTGAAGTAAGGATCCGGTGCTCGCCATACCTGATAGCTGACGTTATCCCCGGCATATGCGAAGGTCAGGATAATGTTGTTGCCAATGCGTTTTACCGTCACGACCGGGGTGGGAGGAGGCGTCAGCAAGGTGAGATCAACCTCCCAGCGGTCCAGATTCTGGGACCAGACCACCGGGGTGTTGGCCTGAACTGGCGCGCCGTTAAGGCTGCGGGCGAGCACGTCGGTCGC
>JAYRVL010000266.1:0-6057 GCA_041918575.1 Anaerolineae bacterium
TCATTTGCGCCGCTTAGTGCAATATGTTATAATCCAAACATGGTCGCTGAGATTTAGGTTTCGGGGCGATCTTTCGTTTTGGAGCCGTGGCGACGTTGATGCGGGTGTTGACGCAGGAAAAGGCATCGTGATGCGACATCCGTGGTATCGTGAAGCCCTTATCTTACTGATTGTCGTCGGGCTTTTTCTGTTTGTTCCCTTCGGTGTTGGCCTGTGGTATGACATGGCAACCGGTTCCACACCCTGGGGATTATTGATCGGTATGGGCACTGGGGCCTCCGTTGCTACATTCTTCCTCGTTCGTCGCTTGGGGAGCGTGTACCGGGCCATTGCACCCGATACCGAAATTGACCAAGACAAGAAGTAGGCGTTCTGAGGTGTGAAGGCTCCCGCATGGTCTTCTGCACCAGCATCAGAAAGCATCAGACAGAAAGAATCAGACAGAAAGAATCAGACAGAAAGAATCAGACAGAAAGAATCAGACAGAAAGAATCAGACAGAAAGAATCAGAAGGAGGATGTAGCAGAGTGCGCAATCTGTTCAAACCACGCAACCTTCTCATGATCGTTGTTGTTCTTGCGGTCATGCTGGGCGGCGCCGTTCTTTTACCGGTGCCGTTGCCCACTATTTTACTGCCAGCGGAAGAGATCTTCTCCGTGGCTGGCTTCCCGGTTACGAACACCCTGATCACCACCCTGATCGCCGACATCACCCTGTTGGTGATTGCCTTCGTCGTCGGTCGCAATCTCAAAGAAATTCCAACCGGTTTCCAAAACCTGATCGAATGGTTCCTGGAGATCTTCTACCGCATGACCGAAGACATTGCCGGCAAGGTCAACGCCAGGCGCTGGTTCCCGGTCTTCATGTCCATCATGATGTTCCTGATGGTGGCGAACTGGTGGGAGTTGATCCCCGGCTTCGACAGCATCGGCGTCATCGAACCGATAGAAGTTGCCACGGCCCACACCAATGGCACGGTGCGCACCGGTTACAAACTGGGGACATTCCTGGGCATTCCTTCGCTCATCAAAGAGCAGGTGAACCTGGACGATGAGCAGGTGCAGGAGATTCTGGCTGAGCACGAAGCTGCGGCCGAAGGCGGAGAGGCAGCCGCGGAGAGCGAGAGCAGCGCGGGCGGAATTCATGAGAGCAAGTACGGCGCCTATGTGCTGAAGCCGCTCTTCCGCGCTGCGGCCACAGACCTCAACGTGCCCCTGGCCCTGGCATTGATCTCAGTCATCCTGACGCAGGCCGAGGGTATGCGTGTCCTGGGGCTGAAATACTGGCGCAAGTTCTTCTTACCAACCATCACCGGCATGAAACCGGTGGACGCCTTCGTCGGCATCCTGGAACTCATCTCCGAGTTCGCCAAGATCATCTCTTTCTCCTTCCGTCTATTTGGCAATGTCTTTGCCGGGCAGGTTCTCCTGTTCGTCATGCCGTTCTTGATTCCGTACTTCATTCCGCTGCCGTTCTACGGCCTGGAACTGTTCGTGGGCTTCATGCAAGCCTTCGTCTTTGCCATCCTGACGCTGATCTTCTTGTCGTCGGCGGTTGTCAGCCATGAGGGGCATGAGAAGCAGGGTCACGGCGCAGAGGCGGCGGCCGCGGCGCATTGATGTTTCGTCTGACCGCAAGGCCGCTGGCCGACTGGTCATGGATCTCTTTTGTGGATGTCGCACTTGGGGTGTGACGCTGAGTGAATGGGTTCGTATCAACACTGCAAAGAATTTTTGAGGAGGATCGAAAACTATGAATGCAGTTCTGGCTGCGGGTCTTGCGATTGGCTTGGGCGCCATTGGCCCCGGCATCGGCGTTGGTTTGCTCGTGATGGGTGCGCTGCAGGCAATGGGTCGCAACCCTGAGGCAGCCGGTGAAATCCGCACGAACATGATCCTGGGCATCGTGTTCGCCGAAGCAATCGCCATCTACGCGCTGGTGGTTGCGCTGCTGTTGGTCTTCGTGGGCGCGCCGGGTCTCGCGACCTTTAAGTAGGAGCTTTGAGGAGGTGCCAGCTTGGACATCTTTGGACAACTTGGAATAAACGGCGCCTTCCTGCTTGCGCAAATTGTCAATTTCCTGATCCTGTTCTTCTTGCTGCGGCGCTTTTTGCTGCAGCCGGTGATGAATATGCTGGACGCACGACGCCAGCGCATCGAAGATGGGATGAAGGCCGCCGATCGGGCGCGCCAGGCCGCCGAAGCCGAGCGGACGGAATTGATGAAGAAGCTGGACGAGGAACGCCGCGCGGCGCAAGGGCGCATTGCGGCAGTCGCCAGCGACAGCGAAAAGGTGCGGGAAAGCATCTTGACGACGGCGCGAGCAGAGGCTGAGGACATCAAGACGAAAGCACGCACAGAAGCAGCGGCCGAACGCCAGCAAATGTTGCGTGACATGCAGCGCCAGGTGGCCGATCTGGCCGTGCTGGCCGCGGAGCGCATCCTGGGCCATGAGCTGACGAATCCCGTCGAACAGAAGCGCATGGTCAATGAGTTCTTAGCGAGTAAACTACAGTGAAAGCCGAAACCAGCGCACGCGACTATGCGAGCGGCTTTCTGGCCGCCGCTGTGGAACACTGGTCACAGCACCTGACGGCTCTGGCCGAGCGGCTGGAGAACGATGCGTTGCTGCGCCGGCTGAGCGACCAGGCACAAGATTTTGCCGGCCGCCACGCGGCGCTGACCAGTCTCTTGCCAACCGACTTCGGCAAGTTAGAGGGTGACTTGCTGCAGGTCCTGTTGTCACGTGGCGACTTGAGCAAGCTGCGCGAGGTGGTGGCGGAACTCAATGCCATCCTGCAGCATACAGCGGCTGGCGCGCAAAGGGTTGAGGTGACAAGCGCCCAACCGTTGGCCGAAAGCGACCGCCAGGCCCTGCAAGAAAAACTCAGCGCCCAGTTCGGCGCCAGCCTTGAGTTCCACTACATCGAGGATCCGGCACTGCTTGGCGGCATGATCGTGCGCGTAGGAGACAAGCTGATTGATACCAGCGTCGCTACCCGCCTGAGTCGCATGCGTGAACAATTGGCCGCCGCGGTGCGTTAGTGTACGCACGAGCACCGATCTTTCTGTGCGTCCGTCAACGTGACCTAGAGGCATGAGGAGAAACTAGATGGCGGTAATGACTGCCTCTCAACCTGAGAGCATCGCGGATCTAATCAAGAAGCAAATCCTGGCGTTCGAAGCGCCAGTGCGCATGGTGGATGTGGGCGCCGTCACCCAGGTGGGCGACGGCATCGCGCGCATCCGGGGCCTGACCAGCGCCATGGCCAGCGAATTGGTCGAGTTTGCCAACGGCACGATGGGCATCGTCTTCAACCTGGAAGAGGACAGCGTCGGCGTCATCATCATGGGCGAGTACACCGAAATCGAAGAAGGCGACCTGGTCCGCTCCACGGGCCGCATCGTGTCGGTGCCGGTGGGTGAAGCTCTGATCGGCCGGGTGGTCAACGCGTTGGGCGAGCCGTTGGACGGCAAAGGCCCTATCAACGCCAGCGCCATGCGGCCGGTGGAACGCATTGCCCCCAATGTCATTGCCCGTAAGTCGGTGGATACGCCGGTGCAGACCGGCATCAAGGCGATTGATGCCCTGATCCCCATCGGTCGCGGCCAGCGCGAGTTGATCATCGGCGATCGCCAGACCGGCAAGACGGCCATTGCGATTGATACGATCATCAATCAAAAGGGTAAAGACCTGATCTGCATCTACGTAGCCATCGGCCAGAAGCGCGCCCAGGTGGTGCAACTGGTGGCTACCCTGGAAAAATACGGCGCGATGGATCACACCATCGTGGTGGTGGCGACGGCCTCCGATCCGGCGGCCTTGCAGTACCTGGCGCCCTATGCTGGCTGCGCCATGGGCGAGGAGCTGATGGAGCAGGGCAAAGACGCGCTGATCGTCTACGATGACTTGAGCAAGCACGCCCAGGCCTATCGCCAGGTATCGCTGCTGATGCGGCGCCCGCCCGGCCGCGAAGCCTATCCGGGCGATGTGTTCTATCTGCATTCGCGTCTGCTGGAGCGCGCCGCGCGCCTCAACGCTGACAACGGCGGCGGCTCACTGACCGCGCTGCCCATCATCGAAACGCAGGCTGGCGACGTGTCGGCCTATATCCCGACCAACGTCATTTCGATCACCGACGGCCAAATCTTCCTTGAATCAGACCTGTTCTACGCCGGTATCCGCCCGGCCTTGAACGTCGGTATCTCGGTCTCGCGCGTGGGCGGCGCTGCGCAAACCAAGTCCATGAAAAAAGTGGCCGGCCGCCTGAAGCTGGAGTTGACGCAGTTCCGTGAACTGGCCGCGTTTGCCCAGTTCGGATCGGACCTGGACAAGTCAACGCAAGCGCAGCTCGACCGCGGCCAGCGCCTGACTGAAGTGCTCAAGCAGCCGCAGTATGCGCCGGCGCCGCTCGATCACCAGGTGATGACCATCTTCGCCGCGACCAACGGGTTCCTGGACAAAATTCCGGTCAGCGCGCTGCGCCGCTGGGAAGATGAATTCGTGAAGTTCATGGACGGTCAACACGCAGACGTGGGCAATGCCATCCTGCGCAGCAAAGACCTGGACGCCACAACGGCCGACCGCCTGAAGATGGCGATTGGCGATTTCAATGCAACGTTCACGGCATAGGCGACGAAGAACGAATGCGCGCAGGCCGACCCCAGGCCCCCGCCCTTCGCTTCTCGTCTTTGCAGGAGAGATAAACCGTGGCCAATGACCGTGAAATCAGACGACGAATCAAGAGCGTGAAGAACATCGCCCAGGTCACGAAGGCGATGGAGGCTGTCAGCGCGTCGAAGATGCGCCGTGCGCAAGCTCAAGTGCTGGCCACGCGACCCTATGCAGAAAAAGCCTGGGAGATGCTTACCTTCCTGGCGCGTATCCGACGCAGCGGCGCGGATCAGCAGGCCCTGCTGCAAGCGCGGCAGGAGAAGAAAATTATCCTCCTACTCATCACCTCTGATCGCGGCCTGGCGGGTGGTCTCAATGCCAACATGCTGCGCGAGGCTTCACGCACGATTCGACAGTGGGAAAAAGAGGGCAAGACGGTGTCGCTGGTCACTGTGGGGCGCAAAGGGCGCGACTTCATGCGCCGCTACGGCCCGCCCATCAAGGCGGAGTTCAGCAGCATTGGCGATCGGCCCACCAGCAAAGCGTTGAGTATTCAGAAGGTCGGTGTGGACGAGGCGTCCGTGGCCCCTATCGCCCGCGTCGTGATTGACGAATTCGTTAGTCAGACAGCCGATGCGGTTTACATCGGCTTCATGGACTTCGTCAATGCCGTGGTGCAGAAGCCGGTCATCCGCAAGCTCCTGCCGATCGAACCTCTTGAGCCGACCATTCCGATTACGAAGGATTACATCTTCGAGCCGGATGCGCAGTCGGTTCTGACACAGGTGCTGGAGAGCTTTACGGAAGTGCAGATTTTGCAAGGACTGTACGAGGCCATTGCCAGCGAACACTCGGCGCGCATGGTGGCCATGCGCAACGCAACCGATGCAGCGAATGACCTGATCGGCGAACTGACCCTGAGCGCCAATAAGGCGCGCCAGGAAAAAATTACCAAAGAACTAATGGACATCGTGGGCGGCGCCTCTGCCCTGGCGCAGGCGAATACTTGAAGCTGACATGATCCTGATGCCGTGACCGGAGGAAAAAGATTCATATGGGAAATAACGGAACGCGAGTCGAAGGTAGAATCCTCGCGGTAGTCGGGCCGGTGGTAGACGTCGAATTCCCGCCTGATCAACTGCCCGAAATTTACGACGCAGTCGAAATTCCGATGGACAGCGGACCGACCCTGGTGTGCGAAGTACAGCAGCACCTGGGTGAGGGACGCGTGCGCACGGTCGCGATGTCGAGCACCGACGGCCTGCGGCGGGGTATTCCGGTGCGCAATACGGGCGCTCCTATCAGCGTTCCGGTTGGCCCCGACACCCTCGGCCGCATCTTCAACGTTCTCGGTCAGCCGATTGACCTGAAGGGTGACGTCAAGGCCACCACCTACTACCCCATCCATCGCCTGGCCCCGGCATTCATTGAGCAGTCAACGCA
>JAYRVL010000267.1:0-12530 GCA_041918575.1 Anaerolineae bacterium
CGAGTCCTGGGTCTCGACGTACTTGACGTCGGCGTCGGCCACGCCCAGTTCCTTGGCGGCCTGCTGCGCGCCATCCCAGGCTGACTGGTTGAAGCTGCGGTCATTGACGCGACCGACATCGGTCACCAGACCGATCTTGAATCCACCGGCCGCCGGCTTGGGCGCCTCGGTGGCCTTGGGGGCCTCCGTCGCCTTCGGCGCTTCGGTCGCCTGCGGCGCCTGGGTTGGTGTGGCGCCGCCGCCGCATGCGCCCAAGAGCATGGCGACGATCACCAATACAGAAAACAGTGTAAAGACGTGCTTACGCATTTCGCAATCTCCTCTTTGAGTATCCGTAACAACTGGCAATGCTCGAAAAGACGGCCGGTCGTGATGGACAGTGCTTGCGGCCGTCGCAGAACGAAACCTACTCTTGTCTTCGTTCATCCTCCTTTCTTCACTCACAGTAGAGAGGCCGGTCATGCCATGTTTCTTGCGGCGGGGCGAGCGGGAAAACTGGCATGAGCGGCTGCACACACCGTGAAACGCCGGCGCTTGCCCGGCGCCAATGGATTATAACGCAGGAACGATGACAGGGCAAAGCACCAGGGGGCCGAAGTCAACCGATCGGCGCCTGCTTCTCCGCATGAACGCCCGCCATCAGCAATCCCAGGCCCTCGCGCGTGGCTTTCTCCCGCGGCACAATGTCAATGATCTCGCCCTTGTACATGACCGCAATGCGGTCCGACAGCGCCATGATCTCGTCCAGCTCTGCGCTGACCAACAGCACGGCCACGCCCTCATCGCGCTTGGCGACGATCTGGTTGTGGATGAATTCGATAGAGCCGACGTCGATGCCGCGCGTAGGTTGCGCTGCAATCAACAGCCTGATGGGCCGGCTGAACTCACGCGCGACGACCATCTTCTGCTGATTGCCGCCGGAGAGACCGCCGCCCGCTTTTTCAACCGACGGCGTGCGTACATCGAACTTCTTGACCAGCGCGACGGCATGGTCGCGAATGGCCTGCGGCTGCACATTGACCCCACGCGCAAACGGCGCCTTGTAGTACGTGTTCAACACCATGTTGTCGGCCACACTGTAAGAGTCCACCATGCCGTAGGCATGACGATCTTCGGGCACATGGCAGCTCTCGCCCTCTTCGGTCACGCGTCGCGGGCTGGCGTCGGTCATGTCGTCGTTGCCAACCATGATTTTACCGCCCGTCGCCGGCCGCAAACCGGTAACCACCTCCACCAACTCGGTCTGACCGTTGCCCTGCACGCCCGCAACGCCCAAGATTTCGCCTTCACGTACATTGAATGAGACCTTGTTCAGCGCGGTTCCGCCTGTGTCGTTGATGGCCGAAATCTCCTGCAGGCTCAGCGCGCTGGCGCCCGGCGTGGCCGGTTTCTTGTCCACCACCAGGATCACCTCACGGCCCACCATCATGGCCGCCAGGCTGTTCTGCGTGGCCGTCTTGGGATCGGCCTCGCCGACTGTCTTGCCCGCGCGCAGGACTGCAATACGGTCGGTGATGCGCAGGACTTCCTTGAGTTTGTGAGTAATGAAAACGATCGCCTTGCCCTGCTGGCGCAGAAGCTCCATCACCTGGAAAAGGCCCTCGATTTCCTGCGGCGTCAACACCGCGGTTGGCTCGTCCAGGATCAGGATACTGGCATTGCGGTAGAGCGCCTTGACGATTTCCACGCGTTGGCGAATGCCCACAGGCAAATCCTCGATCACCGCATAGGGATCAACCGACAGGTTGTAGCGGTCCGACAGTTCCTGGATGCGCTTGGCCACGGCGCGTGTGTCCAGGAAACCGTTCTTGGTGGTCTCGCTGCCGAGCATGATGTTTTCAGCCACCGTCATGACCGGCACCAACTGAAAGTGCTGATGCACCATGCCGATGCCCAGGGCAATGGCGTCCTTGGGCGTATTCATGCGCACCACCTTGCCGTTGACCAGGATTTCGCCCTCGGTCGGGTGGTACAGCCCGTAGATGATGTTCATCAGGGTGGACTTGCCCGCGCCATTTTCGCCGAGCAGACCCAGGATTTCGCCCTGGTAGAGTTTGAGATTGACATTGCTGTTGGCAACAACGCCGGGGAAACGCTTGGTGATGTTGCGGACTTCCAGCACCGGCATTCGGTCTTGAGAATTTTGACCCATACGTGACCCCCTCTACTCCTTTCCGCCTTCTGTTTCGTAGACCTTGCCCTCGGCCGCGGGGGGACGCACCCGGCCCACAAAGCCGGATACGGCGATGATGGTGACCACGTAGGGCAACATACTGATAAACTGGCGCGGGACCGTGGTGACGCCGGCCAAGAGAAGTTCGTTTTGCAGCGCCTGGGTGTAGCCGAACAGGATGGCCGCGCCCAAAGCGCCGAAGGGATTCCAGTTGCCAAAGATCATGGCGGCCAGCGAGATAAAGCCGCGACCGGCGGTCATGCCTTCCTGAAACTGACCCACGGCCTCCAGCACCAGGAACCCGCCCGCAAGGCCCGCCAACATGCCGCCAATCACCGTGTTGGCGTAGCGATAGCGATTGACGTTGATGCCCACCGTGTCCGCGGCGCGGGGATGTTCGCCGACGGCGCGGGTGCGCAGACCCCAGCGCGTGTAGAACAGCGCGTAGTGAACAATGAAAACCAGGATCAGGGCCAGGAACGTGATCGGCGGGTTCTTGAACAGCACCGGGCCGATCACCGGGATGTCGGCCAGCAGCGGAATGTGGACGGGCGAGAACTTGCCTTCCGCAATGGCGTTGCGGTCGAACAGGTACGAAGAAAAGCCGGTCGCCAGGATGATCATCACCGTGCCGGAGATGATCTGATCCATCTTGAAGCGGGTGGAGAGGGTGGCATGGAGCAATCCCATAAGCCCTCCCACAGCCAGGGCAATGACGACGCCAAAGAGAAGGCTAAGCAGCAGCGGCCAGTCGTTGGTAGCCACTTTGGCCACGAACGCCGCAAAGGCCCCGGCCAGCATCATGCCTTCGATGCCGATGTTGATGATGCCTGATCGTTCACACAGGATGCCGCTGAGTGCGCCGAGAATGAGAGGAACGGCCGCACGTAGGGTAAAATTGAGGGCGCTGATGCCAAACAGCACGCGCAACCAGGTCGTATTTTTTAGTCCGGTTGTATTGACCAGGACGACCATCACCACTAACAGTGCGGCCAGCGCCAGGGAGATGATTGCGGTGGTCTTCCAGACTCGATTCGTGGACATAGGTGTTTCCTCCAACCATGCAGGGACCGGTCGCGCCGGTTCTCGGTTTGCTCAGGAACGGCCCCAACTGGCGCTCAGATTGCGCTGTTCGATCTCGTCGGCCGCCTTGCCGATGCGGAAGATGGAGCGGATGATCGTCGGCGCGGCCACGAAGGCGAGAATCAACGCCTGGATCACCTGGATGATGTCGGCCGCCACGCCCGATTGGAATTGCATGTTAGCGGCGCCGGCATCCAGCGCGCCAAACAGGAACGCAGCCAGGATGACGCCGAAAGGATGGGTTTGTCCCAGCAAGGCCACGGTGATGCCATCGAACCCGACGGCGCCGCCAAATTCTGGGGCAAATTTGTGGTTCAGGCCCAGGGTTTCGATGCCGCCGGCCAGTCCGGCCAGCCCGCCGGCGATCATGATTGTGAAAATCACCGTCCACCCTACGCGAATGCCCGCGTAGCGCGCGGCTTTGGCATTGGCGCCCACGGTGCGTATCTCGAAGCCAATTGTAGTTTTATACAGCAGCCACCAGATGAAAACGGCCACCAGCACGGCAATGACAACGCCCCAATGCACTCGATAGGGCGGGCCGAAGATCCAGGGAATCTGCGCGCTGGCCACCACATCGGCTGTTTCTGAGATCGGCCCGGCCGTGCGATCCCACAACGGGCCAGGCGTTTGGCCTTGTGTGCCACCGGCGTACACCGTCCAGCCGGCAAGCAGGCTGGCGATGTAGTTGAGCATGATCGTGGTGATCACCTCGTGCGCGCCGGTGTAGACTTTGAGCAGACCGGGGATGGCGCCCCAAATCATGCCACCCGCAATTCCGGCGAGCAGGGCCAGCGGGATATGGATGATGGCGGGCATATCAGGAAAGTTGATGCCGATGGCGACCGAGCAGACGGTGCCGATGATGAATTGGCCGGAGGCGCCGATGTTGAAAAGTCCGGCCTTGAACGCGACCGCCACCGAGAGGCCGGTCAGGATCGCGGGCGTCATCTTGCGCACCGTGGTGGCCCAGGCGCGTCCGGTCCCAAAAGCCCCTTTGAAGAGGCCGCCGTAAGCCTTGAGCGGATCGTCGCCAAACAAAAGCATGAGAACGGCGCCCAACGCCAGGGCCAACAGCAGGGCAAGGACAGGAATGGCCAGACTACGCAGCAGAGGGCGTGGATTGAAACCTGAGGGACTCGATTTTGCCATGATACTCCTTCCCGGTCGAAACGATCTGGAACAATAGATGAGTACAGCAGGCGGCGCGCCTACGAGAGAGCAGCACGAGGGGATGCAAGAACAATGAGTTTATTATAGCCCAAATCGGTCATTCAAGCCAAGTTGTCAATGTCGGCTCTGCAATCCCACCAACACGCACCGGCTTGAGACGTTGCCCTTCATCTCTGAATCGCCTCTTCGGCTTGTCGGTTGACTGCGTCAGGCGGTTTGGTCCTGCCTGGGCCAACTTGTCCCTCCAAAAATGGGTCATCTGTCCCTGGAAAATGCAGCGACTACGGTTGATAATCACCCTGTAAGTTGAAACACATTCCCCCGACCAAATCGAGCGATGATGGAGGGTTCTGAATCATGTCTCTAACGGGTCGAGAGTTGTGGGCATTGATCCACGGTATCGGATTGGTGTGACGCCACGATTGCAGGGCGATCGCCAATCCCAACACGAAAAACACCTGGCCGTAGATGAACAGGATGATGATACGGTTTGCAAGAAAGAAAGTGCGCAAGAATTCGATCATGCTTGGCTCGGCCGCCCCGCCCACCACTCCATACCCGCGGGCAAACGCTGAAAGCCAAGCGCCTGCAAAATGGGCTGGCCCGCGCTGCCCAGGATCGGCGCGCCGTCCCACAGGTTGACCTGCACGCGCCGCGGGGCAAAGGGCCGCGCCAAATACGCGGCGATCGCGCGGCGCACAAGTCCCGGCTCAACGTCCGCGGCCGGGCGCAGCCGTTCGCCGCTGTCCTCCGCGGCCAAAACAGGCCGGCCGCCGCTCAACACCAGGTGCGTCGAAGGAAGCTGCGCCACCCGCCAGGTCTCAGCGCCCGTCTCCCCGCTCCACACGTTGGCCGGGTCGCTGGCGTTGATGACAAGCAGGGCGTCGTCCGCCGCGGCCGCAGCCGCGCGCAGTTGCTCCACCGCCTCCGGCTGCGCATACTGAATGCCCGCCAGGCCGCTGACGAAATAACCGCGGCGCACCTCTCCCCGCAGCTCCATGCGCTGCAGCGCCGGGTAGATGAGCGACCAGGCGCCCGCGTCCAATCGCTCGCGCAGGATGATTCCCTCACGCTCCAGCAGCAGACACGCCAGGCGCTCGGCGCGGGCTTCCTCGCTCAGCGGCGGGCCGAGCAGACTGGTTCGCTGCACAATCACCCAGCGGCCAGGCCAGGCGCCGGCATCCTCCTCGCGGCGCAGGCGCTGCTCCACCTGCTGCCGCGCTCGACGCAGGTCCGCGGCGGCGGGCCGCAGACCCACCACGGCCGGCCGCGGCCCGCGCCGACTCGCCAGCTCTGCCTCCAGTGCGCTGACCGCGGGCGCGGCGGGCGTCTGCGGTTCGGAGGTCAGCAGCTTTTGCAGCGCGGTCAGGCTGTCGTTCGTCGCCAGGCCGACCAGCGCCAGCTCGATCAGGGCGCGCTGCACCACTGTGGCGGCCAGCCCCAGCCCGCCCTGGATGTCGGCTACAAATGAAGCGCCCTCGCGCTTGAGGAACGTGTAAACGGCCGCAGCCGGCTCCTCCAGGGCTGGGTCGCCGGCATCGGGCAGGAAAAGACGGCCTTCCCCGCGCGCCAGGAAGCGCGCACGGGCGCGACGCGCCTCTTGCCCGGCCAAAACCCAGGCCCATTCCCCGGTCTGGCAGAGCCTGTCCAGGTCGGCGGCGGCAAAATCGGCCACGCGCGCCGGCAAGATGTCACGCGTCCAGGTCAGGGCCGGCGCGTCGCTGCCCTGTAGCTGCTGCATGACAGCGCGCAAACCGGCCGCGCCGGTCAGCCGGCCGGTGGGATGCACGTGCTGCCAACGCAGCAGAAAGGCGCTGAACGCGGTCAGCGACACGGGCTGCACCTCCTGACGCAGCAGCGTCAGCGTGCGCCGGTGCATCGAAGCCAGGTTGCGGCGGTCGAGCAGCTGCGGCGGCGCGGTCTCCTCGCCTTCTGGCCGGAACTGCCCCTGCACGATGGCGCGTTCGGCCAACAGCCGGGCCAGCTCGGCGTCCAGCCAGGCGGGGTCGAAGGCGTAGCGGGCCAGGATGTCGTCGCGGCTGAGCGGGCCGCTGTGACGCAAGTAGCGGCGCAGGATGGCGGAAGCGCCAGGGAAAGTGGGCGAGGCGCCTTCTTCGGCGCGGTATTCGGCCAGCAGCTCCAGCGGAACCCAGCGCGCTTCTAACCCCTGCGCGGTGGGTACATCCAGCGCCGCGATACGTCCCTGGCCGGTCAACTGCGCCAGCCAGGCCGCGGCGTCGCCGGCCGCACGGGCCGCGGCCTCGGCCGTGGTCAGATCGCCCACCTCGTGCAGATAGAGCGCCAGTTCTTCGACGCTGCGCGCCTGGAAACCGGGCGCGGTGTGCTGCGCCTGGCCGGTCACCGCGGCGATGGCCTCCGGCCTGAGCAGGCGGCCAATCTCGCTGCTCTGCAGGAGATCGTCGAGCAAATCGCTGCGCCAGGCCAGCGCCTGTAACTGGCGCTCGGCCTTGGGCGCGTCCCATTCGTACATGTAGACGCTGATGAAATTGAAGAGCAGCCCGGCCGCCAGCGGCGAAGGCGTGGCCGCTTCCACCGGCACGACCTGGATGCGCCCATCCTCGATCGCGGCCAGCATCTCGGTCAGGCGCGGCATGTCGAACACGTCTTGCAGGCACTCGCGGTAGGTTTCGATGACGATGGGAAAATCGCTCATCTGTCGCGTGGCGGCCAGGAGATCGCGGGCCTTGAGACGCTGCAGCCAGAAGGGGGTGCGCTTGCGGCCCTGCGCCTTGGGCAGCAGCATGGCGCGGGCCGCGTTCATGCGAAAATGCGCGCCGAAAACCGCAGATTCGGGCAGTTCTGCGACGATGCGGCGCTGCGCCTCGGCCGCGCTCATGCGCACGATTTCCAGCCAGGGCGGCGGCTGAATGGTGGCCGGCAGGCGGAACAGAATGCCGTCGTCGTTGGCCTGCACTTCGACGCCGATGCGCAGCCGTTCGCGCAGCGCGCTGCTCAGCGCCAGCGCCCAAGCGCCGTTGATGCGGCCGCCAAAAGACGCGTGAATGACCATGCGCTGATCGCCGACCGCGTCGCTGAAGGTTTCCACCACAATGGTGCGATCGCTGGCGATGACGCCGGCGCTTTCCACCTGACGCTGCACGCTCTCCAGCAGGATGCGCGCCGAGTTGGCGTCCAGACAAAACGTAGTGCGCAGCCAGCGTTCGATGGCGTCGGGCTGCGCAGCGCCGGCCGCCAGGCGTTCGGCCACGCTGCGGCGCAGTTGACCGATGCGCAGCCCCAGCTCATAGGGCCGCCAGGGGTAATCCCCGCGCCAGAAGGGCATGCGCGGGGTCGCGCCGGCCGCCTCGCTGACGACGATGCGGTCATCCTCGATCCCCAGCACGCGCCAGGTCTGGCTGCCCAGCAGGAAGGCGTCGCCCGGACGGCTCTCGAAGACGAACTCCTCGTCCAGTTCGCCGATGCGGGTCTTGCCGTCGGCCAGGTAGACGCCGAACGCGCCGCGATCGGAGATAGTGCCCGCGTTGGAAACGGCCAACAAACGGGCGCCGGGCAGGGCCAGCACGCGCTGGTTGATCCGGTCCCAGGCGATGCGAGCGCGCAGGACGGTTGGGCTGTCGGGCTGAGCAAAGCCGCCGGACAGCATGTCGAGCACGGCCTCGAACGCGCGGCGGGTCAACTGCGCAAAGGGGTAAGCGCGGCGCAGCAGGGTCAGCAGCGCGTCGGCGTCCCAATCCTCCAGCGCGACCAGGGCCACGATCTGCTGGGCCAGCACATCCAGTGGATTCAGCGGCGCGTGCGTCGGTTCCACGTCGCCCTCCAACATGCCGGCCACCACGGCCGCCGCTTCCACGATATCTTCGCGAAAAGTCGCGTAGATGCGGCCGCTGCTGGTCTGGCCGACCAGGTGCCCTGCGCGGCCCACCCGCTGCAGGGCCTGGCTGACGCTTTTGGGCGACTGCAACTGCACCACCAGGTCCACCGCGCCGATGTCAATGCCCAGTTCCAGGGAGCTGGTGCCGACGAGCGCGGGCAGGCGGCCGGCCTTGAGCGCCTCTTCCATCTCGCGACGGGCCTCTTTGGACATGCTGCCGTGATGCGCGCGGATGGGGCCGTGGCTGCCGATGGCAAACAGGCCGCGATCGCGCATGACCCCGCCGGGCGCCAGCGCCTCCGAGCTGCCGGGCGGGATCTCCTCGGACATTTCGGCTTCGATCTGCGCGTTGAGGCGGTCGGCGGTGCGTTCGGCCAGGCGGCGGTTGTTGCAGAAGATCAGGGTGCTGCGATGGCGCAGGATGTCCTGCAGCACCTGGGGAATGACCGACGGCCAGACCGAATCGCCGGGCATGGCGCGAAACTCGGCGACCATAGCGTTTTCGGAGAAAACGCGGGGGGTGACGACTGCCAGGTCGAGCGCCTTACGGTAGCCGGTGTCAATCACGGTGACGGGGCGCGGCGTGTAGCTGTCCGCGGGCGCGGCCGGGTCTGCCGTCTCCACCTGGCCGCCCAGGAAGCGCGCGGCCTCGGCCAGCGGCTTGATGGTGGCAGAAAGGCCGATGCGCTGAATGGGATGGCCGGCCAGGCGCTGCAGCCGTTCCAGGCTGAGGGCCAGGTGTGCGCCGCGCTTGTTGCCAACCAGGGTGTGGATTTCATCCACGATCAGGCTGCGCACGCTGCGCAGGATGTCGCGGGCGCGGGGGCTGGACAGCAGCAGGTAGAGCGATTCAGGCGTAGTGATGAGGATGTGCGGCGGTCGTTTGACCATCGCGGCGCGGGCCGCCGCGGAGGTGTCGCCGGTGCGCACCGCGACGCGAATCTCCGGCCAGGCTGCGCCCAAGCGCTGCGCCGCGGCGCGGATGCCGGTCAGCGGCGCGTGCAGGTTGCGCTCGATGTCGTTGTTCAGCGCCTTGAGCGGCGAAATGTAGAGCAGTTGCACGCCGTCCGGCAGGCGCGGGCGCTTCAGTTCGTCGTCCGGGCCGGCGGCCGGCGGCGACAGGTGCGTCCCAATCTGGTTGATGCCCCACAGGAACGCGGCCAGGGTCTTGCCGGAGCCGGTGGGCGCCAGGATCAGGGTGTGTTCCCCGCGCTGAATGGCGGGCCAGGCCGCGGCCTGCGGCGAGGTCGGTTCGCCGAAGGTTTCGCGAAACCAGGCGCGAACCGGCAGGGCAAATGGAGTCCACAGATCGGACATGACACCTCTTGACGCGTGGAAATGAGGGCGTCATTATAGAGGCGGGCCGATGGCCTGTCAAGAGCCCCTGTTCGAATCTGCGCCATCGTCGCGGCGCTGGCCGCAGCGTTTGGGCTTTCTTCTGGCGTGTGGTAACATGCGGAACGAGGAAGGCTGAATGAGAAAGGCTGAAGGCTGAAGGCTGAAGGCTGAAGGCTGAAGGAGAATCTGTGAAACAGGCGGCGGTTGAACGACAGGCGAAGGTGGGCGCGACGGCGCCGACGAGAAGTCTGCTGGTTTGGTTGGTTGTGGGCGACATCTTGATGTTCTTGCTCTTTGCGGCGTGGGGACGCGCCACCCATGCAGAACCGCTGTCGCTGCTGGCGATTGTGGAGACTGCGGCGCCGTTCCTGGCGGCCTGGTTGGCCGCGGCCCCGCTGCTGGGCGCTTTTCGGCCCGACCTGTTGACACAGCCGCTGCCCATGGCCGTGCAAACGTTGATTGCCTGGATTGCGGCCTGTGTCCTGGGTCTTTACATCCGCTCCGCCTGGCTGCAGCGGGAGATCATCCTGAACTTCGCGCTGGTCACCTTTGGCCTGATGGCGCCGATACTCGTGGGCTGGCGCGCCTTGTTCGTCTGGTGGAACCGCTCCCGGCTCTCGTAACGTCAACTGAGGCGTCACTCCGCTGGCGCCGCCGATCTGAATCAAGGTTCTTGCATTTCGGTGCGACGCATCCCCCGTGTGCGTTGCACTTGTTTTTGTCTGAGGTTTGTTTTGACTGACATCATCAGTGTTCTCCTGGCGCGTGGACTCACGGCGCTTTACGCGATGGCCGTGGTGTGGCTGTCGCTGTACAGCCTGCAAGCGTTGTTCTTCAGCCTGGTTTTTTGGCGCCGGAAACCGCCGCAGCCAGCTCCCGCCAATCCGTCCTCATGGCCGGCGGTGACGGTGCAACTGCCGATCTTCAACGAACGCCACGTGGGCCGCCGGCTGCTGACCGCCGTGGCCGGCCTGGACTATCCGCGCCATGCGCTGCACGTCCAGGTGCTGGACGACTCGACCGACGATACGTCCGCCCTTCTGCAAACCGAGGTGCGGCGCTTGCAGGCGCGCGGGCTGCATGTGACCTATCTGCATCGCGACGACCGTCGCGGCTACAAGGCGGGCGCGCTGGCGGCCGGGTTGGAACAGACCGAAGCCGCTTTCATTGCCATCTTCGACGCCGATTTCGTGCCGCAGCCCGATTTTCTGAAACGCGCGTTGCCGCACCTGCTGGCCGATCCGCATGCCGGCTTTGTGCAGACCCGCTGGGCGCATCTCAACGCGGCCTATTCGGGCCTTACCGGCGCGCAGGCGCTGGCGCTGGATGGCCATTTCGTCATCGAACAGACGGCGCGGCAGACGTTGGGCGCGTTCATCAGCTTCAACGGCACGGCTGGCATCTGGCGCCGCGCCTGCATCGAGGCGGCCGGCGGTTGGCAGGCCGACACCCTGTGCGAAGACCTGGACTTGAGCTACCGCGGCCAACTGCAGGGCTGGCGCGGCGTCTATCGGTCCGACATCGCTGTGCCGGCCGAGCTGCCGCCGCAGTTGCTGGCCTTCAAGCGCCAACAGTTCCGCTGGGCCAAAGGCTCCGTGCAAACGCTGCGCAAGCTGGCGCGCCGCGTGACGCGAGGCGTCAGCCTGAGCGCGCCCGGCGGGCCGCCAACCGCGCTTCCGCTCAAGACGCGGCTGCTGGGGCTGCTGCACCTGAGCGGCTACCTGGTGCATCCCCTCATGCTGCTCGTGCTGCTCCTGTCCCTGCCCATGCTCTGGCTTGGACGGACCACGCAGGCCGCGTTGGGCCTGTTTGGACTGGCCAGCCTGGGGCCGCCGCTGCTCTTCGCGCTGGCGCAGCGCCACCTCTACGCAGATCAGCCGGGCGGTTGGCTGCGCCGCTTCGCCTATTTCCCCGGCCTGATGCTCTTGGGCATCGGCCTGACGCTCAATTGCACGCAGGCCGCCATCGAAGGGCTGACCGGTCGCGGCGGCGCTTTCAAGCGCACGCCCAAGTTTCATGTCAAGCAGCAGGCCGATGCGTGGACAGACAGCTCCTACGCGCTGCAGCTCGACTGGACCACCGTGAGCGAGATTGTCCTGGCGCTCTACGCGCTGGCAGCCGCGGCGACAGCCGTGCTGCGTCACAGTTGGGGCGCGGCGCCTTTCCTGGCGCTGTACGCGTTGGCCTTCGGCAGCACGGCCGCGGTGGGGCTGTGGCAGGCCGGCCGCGTGCAGCGACGAGCGCCGCGGCCGTTGATCCCCCGCGCCGAACGCGCCGATTGACTCACCCCAGCCGTAGGTCACGCCTCCGGCGTGACGACGCCCCCCACGACAAATCACGCTTCGATGCGTCAACGAGGCAAGCCGGAGGCTTGCGTTACAGCCGACGCCCCCGGCCCCAGAGCCTGCTTCGCTCGTCCAACGTCGTCCGATCAGGAGGCCGGACCTACGGAAACGTTTGTCGCGCCGACAGCCGGAACGAACGGCAGGTAAGACACGGGTGCGGGCGGCGGGATGTAGCGCAGCAGGGCGCCGTTTTCACCGACAGCCCAACCATCCGTGGCCGAGACCATGTCCAGCGCAGTGATGACCCAACTGGCCGGAGTGACAGCATCCGTCCAACCGCTGCCGTTCCAGTGAATGAATCCATTGACGCCCAACCAGTTGCCAACCGCCCAGCCCTCCGTGGGCGAGACCATGCGCACGCTCACCAGGTCCAGGTTGGCGGGATTGATGACCTGGGTCCAGCGCGTCGCGTCCCAGTGCGCGATAGTAAAATGACGACCAACTGTCCAGCCGTCCGCGGCGCTGAGCATATCCAGGCTGAGCAAGTCTTCGGCGGCGGGCGGAAGCAGCATCTGCCAGGCGCTGCCGTTCCAGTGCAGCGCGGCGCTCTGCGCCCCCACCGCCC
>JAYRVL010000268.1:0-4408 GCA_041918575.1 Anaerolineae bacterium
GAACGTGCTGCTGGGCGCTCACATCAACCTGACCGATGCGCCTCGCCAGGGCATCACCGGCCTTAGCCAGGCCGACATTGCCGCGGCCGCCGCGGCCGGTGAACGCTGGAAGCTGATCGGCCGCGTGGTTCGGCAGGCCGACGGCGCGGTGGCGGCCAGTGTGCAGCCGCTGCGGCTTCCCGTGTCCCATCCCCTGGCCGGCGTGAGCGGCGTGACCAATGCCATCACCTTTACCACCGACCTGCTCGGCGATGTGACCCTGGTGGGGCCAGGCGCCGGGCGTCAAGAGACCGGTTTTGCCGTCCTGAGCGATCTGTTGGAAATTGCCCTGCACAGCCGATCAGCGTCGCGTTGACGCATCCATCAATCTGTTCAATGCCACGTGCGTGAGGAAACCCACTAAGGAGGAGAAACAATGGCGTCATTCCTACCCAAAGGCCCGCTGCAGACCATCGAGCGTCACATCCTGGAGCAGCAGAAGTTCCACCCAGAGGCAACCGGCGCGTTGACCGGTCTGTTGTACGACATGGCCCTGGCCGGCAAGATCATCGGCAGCCACATCCAGCGCGCCGGCCTGGCCGAGATTCTTGGCTCCACCGGCGATGAGAATGTGCAAGGAGAAGAGGTGCAGAAGCTGGACGCGTTCGCGCAGCGCACCATCTTCCGCCTGAACGACCATACCGGTCGCCTGGCCTGCATGGGTTCCGAAGAAGAACCCGAAATCATTCCCATTCCCGACCGCTTTCCCAAGGGCAAATATGTCCTGCTCTTCGATCCTCTCGACGGTTCTTCCAACATTGATTCCAATGTCAGCGTTGGCACCATTTTCTCCATCTACCGCCGTGTGACGCCCTCCGGACCGGGCACGAACGAAGATGTGCTGCAGCCTGGCACGCGCATCGTCGCGGCCGGTTACATCATCTATGGTTCCAGCACCATGCTTGTCTACAGCACTGGCTACGGCGTGCATGGTTTTACCCTGGATCCCATGATTGGCGAATTTTTGCTTTCGCACTCGGAGATCCGTATTCCAGAGAAGCCAAAATACTACAGCGTCAATCAGAGCAATGAAGTCTATTGGTCGGACGGGATACAGCGTTTCACCCGCTACATGCAGGGCATGGACAACGGCTTCAAGGGACTTTCTGCCCGTTACATTGGCTCGATGGTGGCCGATTTTCACCGCAATCTGCTGCAGGGGGGCATTTTCTACTACCCGTCCGATCTGAAGGACCCGCGCAAACCGACGGGCAAACTCCGTCTGCTGTATGAGTGCGCGCCGCTGGCGTTCATTGCTGAAAACGCCGGCGGCTACGCCTCTGATGGCCGCCAGCGCATCCTGGACATTCAACCGACTGCGCTGCACCAGCGCGTGCCGCTCTTCATCGGCAACCGCAGCCTGGTAGAAAAAGCCGAAGAATTCATCCGCACCTACGACGGCGCCTGATATTGGCAGTGAGTTGAGAACCCGGCCTCTGAATAGAGCAGCCGGGTTCTCGCATGCGGCGGCGGGGTCAGATCCCTGCCACAGGCGCCAAACAGAGGCGTCAATGGGGAGAGGGGCTGTGCATCCACATTTCAAGACCATCATCGAGCCGTTTCGCATCAAAACGGTCGAACCGATTCAGTTTACCACCCGCGAACATCGCGCGAACATCATCAGGGCGGCCGGCTACAACCTGTTCCTGGTACGCGCCGAGGATGTGCTAATTGACCTGCTGACCGATTCCGGCACCGGCGCCATGTCCTCGTTCCAGTGGGCCGGCATGATGCAGGGGGATGAGAGCTACGCCGGCGCGCGTTCGTTCTACAAGTTCGAGGACGCGGCGCGTCGCATCACCGGTTTCAAGCATATCATTCCCACCCACCAGGGGCGGGCCGCCGAGCGCATCCTGTTTGGCAACGTCTGCCGGCCCGGCAGCATCGTTCCCAACAACACCCATTTCGACACCACCCGCGCCAACGTGGAATACCGGGGCAGCCGGGCGCTCGATCTGCCCTGCGCCGAGGCTCATCACCCCGCGCTCATCGCGCCGTTCAAGGGCAACATGGACGTAGACGCGCTGGCCCATCTCCTGCAAACCACCCCGGCCGAGCAGACGCCGGTTGTCATGCTGACCATCACCAACAACTCTGGCGGTGGACAGCCGGTCAGCATGGCCAATATCCGCGCCGTCAGCGAACTCTGCCATGCGCACGGCGTGCCCTTCTTCCTGGATGCCTGCCGTTTTGCCGAAAACTCCTTGTTCATCAAGCTGCGCGAGCCGGGCTACGCAGACAAAACTCCGCTCGCCATCGCCCAGGAGATCTTCTCCTATGCCGATGGCTGCACCATGAGCGCCAAGAAGGATGGCATGGCGAACATCGGCGGCTTCCTGGCCCTGAACGACGATGACCTGGCGCAGCGCTGCAAGAACACCCTGATCTTGACCGAGGGCTTTCCCACCTACGGCGGCCTGGCCGGTTATGATCTGGAGGCGATTGCGGTGGGGCTGGAGGAAGTGCTGCATGAGGATTATCTGCGCTACCGCCTGCGCTCGATTGCCTACCTGGGCGAAAAACTGGACGCGGCCGGCGTGCCCTACATGAAACCGACCGGCGGCCATGCCCTCTACCTGGATGCCGCGGCCATGCTGTCCCACATCCCGGCCAGCCAGTACCCGGCCCAGTCCCTGGCCGTCGCCCTGTACCAGGAAGGCGGTATCCGCAGCGTGGAGATCGGCAGTGTGATGTTCGGCCGTGTTCACGCGGACGGCTCGGAGGAGCCATCCGCGCTGGAACTGGTGCGCCTGGCCTTTCCGCGGCGCGTCTACACGCAGAGCCATGTGGACTTCGTCGCTGAAGTCATCACCTACGTCGCGAGCCTGAAGGACGACCTGCCCGGCTATCGCATCCGCTGGCAACCGCCCCAGCTACGTCATTTCACCGCCCAGTTCGAGCCGTTAGGGTAATCATGACTTCGGCCGCACGGTATAAACGATGCGCCCTTCCTGCACCTCGACATCCTCCACGTAATAGCCGGCCGTGCTGGCCGTCAGCACTCGCTCCAGCATGGCCGGTACGGCTGCAGTCAGCAGATTGTTCGGCTCGACGCTCTCGGCGTTGAAATGGGCCACACCATCGCTGGCGGTCACCGTGCCCACAACCCGCAGCGCTCCCATACTGATGATGCCGTAGCGCAGACTGTCAACCGTCAAAATGACCTTGCCGCCGGTAAAGGCCGCGTCGAAGTTTTCGGTCTGCACCTGCTCCTGCACCGCGTCGCTGTTGACCGAGTCCTCCAGGTCTTGTTCGGTGACGATGAACTGCTGACTTTCATCCGCTGGCCGAGTGGGCGGCGCCGCGGCCTGAGCGGTCGGCGTGGCGCGCGCCAGCGTGGGCAGCGGCCGCGGGGTGGGCGTATCGGCGCCTGGCAGGAGAACCGTGGGCGCCGGCGCCGTTGTCGGCGTCGGCGCGACGGCGTCACGGCCGGCGAGTGAGCCGCAGGCCAGGATCAACAGCAGCGCGGTGGCCGCCAACAGGAGAGCAAGAAGACGATTTTTCACAGGTAGAACCCTCATTTCAATTTTTCAGTAACTGCTCAGGCGGCCCCCCTGCCCCCCAATCCTGGGGGGAAAAGCATTCGGCTCCCCCACGGTTGGGGGGCAGGGGGGCGCTGCGGGCGCTATCGAGACCATTCTCACTGCCTGGCTGAGCAGTTACATTTTTCAGCTTCTTATCGTGATTGCAGCATGGTCACAGGCGTTCCGACGCCTGCCCGGTCTCGCTGACGTTGACGCCGAGCCAATCGTTCCGGCGCAACGGCCCGATTATAGCCAAATGCGGCCGCGGGTCAAGCGATTCATGAACATCATCTTTGACAAGTCCGGCAAAAAGGCTACCATACGCCCCATGCATGCCGCTGCACTCACCCAACAACTCAAAGAACGCGCCCATGACCTGGGCTTCGACCTGGTTGGCATCGCGCGGGTTGGCCCAACGCCGCAGGCTGCCGCGTACCTGCGCTGGCTGCAGGCCGGCTGTCACGGCGACATGGGCTACCTGGCGCGGCCCGATGCCGTGGCCGCACGCCTGGATGTGCGGCAGCGCCTGCCGTCCGCTCGCTCGCTGGTGGCGCTGGGCGTCAACTATGCCCTGGACGCGCCGCAGGTAACGGACCCGTCGCGCGGCCGCATTGCCAGCTTTGCCTGGGGCTTGGATTACCACGAGGTGCTCAAGTCGCGGCTGTACGCGCTGGATGGCTGGCTGCGTGAGCAAACCGGGCGCACGTTCCCCGGCAAGGTCAGTGTGGATTCCGCGCCCGTGCTCGAACGCGGCTGGGCGCAACAGACCGGCATCGGCTTCACCGGCAAGAACACCTGTCTCATCCATCCCCGGCTCGGTTCCTGGCTGCTGCTCGCGACCCTGC
>JAYRVL010000269.1:0-3720 GCA_041918575.1 Anaerolineae bacterium
CGGCCTCTTCTGCGAATTGGGCAAAGGCGATATTGACTTTCCGGCGATCCTGGCCCAGCTCCGAGCGATGGACTACAGCGGTTGGATCGTCGTCGAGCAGGATGTGCTGCCGGGCATGGGCAGCCCGAAAGAGAGCGCCCGACGCAATCGCGAGTATATCCGCAGCATCGGTCTGTAAGTTCAACGAATGGTCATTCGGAAGCTGACAGCCGAACTGAAAGGGGTGGAGGAGGGATCATGTTACTGGGATTTCATGGCGCGACCACGATGACGAGCGACCTGCAGACCGATGTGGCCGTTTCACGCCAGGCCGGCTATCGCGGGCTGGAACTGTGGTCAGCCAAGGTTGACATCTATCTGAAAAGCCATTCCCTGGCCGAACTGAAAGCGCTGTTCGAGGAAAACGGGGTGGCCCCGCTGAGCTTCAACGCCCTGGAGTTTGTCGGCTTTCGCGGCGACGACTATCCGAAGATTCAGAAGCGCTGCCAGGAGATGTGCGAGATTGCCGCGGCGATCCACTGCCCGCTGATCGTGGTGGTGCCCAGCCCGACCGAAGCCCGCTGGCAGCTCCCCTGGGCCGACGTGGTGGCCGAGTACGTCAGCGTGCTGCGCGATCTGTCGGACATCGCGGCGCCCTTCGGCACCCGGCTCTCGTTCGAGTTCCTGGGCTTTGGCTGGTGTACCGTGCGCACCCCGCGCGGCGCCTGGGAGATCGTCAAACAGGTGGATCGCGCCAACGTCGGCATGACGGTGGACTGTGCGCACCTCTTTGCCGGCGGCGGCCTGCTCTCTGAGATTGACGCACTGGATCCGGCCAGGGTCTTCGCCTTCCACCTGGATGATGTGGAAGATACCTGCAAAGAGGCCATCACCGACAACACCCGCGTCTATCCCGGTTTGGGCGTCATCCCGCTGGACGAACTGTGCGCGGCCATGAGCCGCATCGGCTACAATGACACCTGCTCGATCGAGCTGTTCCGCCCGGAGTATTGGCAGATGGATCCGCTGCACGTGGCGCAGACCTGCCGCGCCGCCGCGCTGGCCGTTCTGGCGCCGCACTTCGACGTGGTATAGGCCGCAGCCGGTCATGACGCCAGACTGCGGAAGTCTGCGAAATTTCCGCCCGCGGTGCGGCCCTCCATAAGCACGCTGGCGCAGACGGTGACTCGGCGGGAGGTTTGGCTGCCGTCGCTGCTCAGCGGCCTGACGCACTACGTCCTGTTCGCGGCAACCTTTGGGTTCCTGCCGATCTTGGGCCAGCGCCTGGGGCTGGGCGATGTGGCCCAGGAGTTGCTGGTCAGCCTGAACCTGGCCTCACAGGCGGTGGGGAACTTGGGCGTCGCCGCGCTGAGTCAACGGATCGGATCGCGGCGGTTGACCTATCTGAGCTTTGTGTGCCTGGCCCTGGGCGCCAGCCTGGCAGCCGTGGCCACCCACGCGGGGCTGATCCTGCTGGCGCAGGTCTGCTCACCTGTTCGGTTCAGGCGTCGGTGTGTCGGTTGGCGGCGGCACGGGCGTATCGGTGGGCGCGGGTGTGTCGGTCGGCGGTTCTGGCGTGGGGGTTTCCACCGGCGTTTCCGATGGTATCGGCGTGTCGGTCGGCGGTTCTGGTGTGGGGGTTTCCACCGGTGTCTCTGGCGGTGCCGGCGTGTCAGTCGGCGTCGGGGTGGTCATCCAGGTCGGGTAGATCTCGATCTTCACGATCGTAGCCGTGGGCAACACCTCCGGCGTTGGCGGCATGGCGCCGCCGCGCACCAACACCGGCGCGCGGAAGTTGTGCCTTTCCCCGCCCGCGATGTCAATCCACCAATACAAGTAATCGCCATGCACCCTCAAAGGGCCAACTCGATCATACGGAGTCAGTTGCCAATCCGACGGTTCTCGCGGTGAAATCGCATAGCGAACATCATAGCGCAGGTCGTAACCTTCCCATGTTCTGCTCGCCCAGATCACCTGCGTTCGCGAGACGCTCAAGCTGTCTACAGTTGGGTGGTCGGCCAACAGGCCTGGGATGTCCAGCAAGCGACTGCTGCGGTTGATGAGATCGTACACCCCGATGGCGATCTGTTGAGTTTCGAGATCATAGTTGACCCACGCAATCATGTCCTCGTTGATGTCGTTGATATACGTCCAAAATACGTATTTCCGACTCAGTGGCTGGGTTCTTGTGAGCACAATCTCTTCTTTGGTCACCAGGTTGAGCGCGCGTACTCCAACATACCCTTCCACGCCTTCGAAGGATGACCCTACCACCCAATCACCGGACATCTCTATATTACCCATCTGTTCCAAGGCGATTTGTTCGCCGGTGACCAGGTCATAGACATACCTGCCTCCTGGCGGGCTGCAGAATGCCCCACACATCCAATACCAGACCGCGTACCGGTCCGTGATTGCCTCCAAACCGGCGCTTCCCTCGTCGCTGCCCAGGCGTATTTCGTTGCCGGTGACCGTGTCAATCAGGAATAACTTGTTTCCCATCGTGGTGACTCGATCATAGTTCGAATCCACTCTTGCGGTATAGCGTCGCGGAGGGAGAGGAGGGATCTCGCTGATGGCTCCGACCTCGACCTCGACCCCGGTGGCCGGGGGGGATGGCCGCCGAACGGTCAGGGTGGGGCTTGCGGGCGAGGGGCCGCCCAGATCCGGCGATGGGGTAGCCGGCGACTCGACGATCTGGGGCGGTGCGCAACCCGGGGTCAACGAGACGATCGCCAGGGCGAACACCAAGATAATGAGATGCTTGCGGTTCATGTTGGCCTCCTGCTCTTTTTCGATTGCGAATGGTTGATCTGACGATGGGCCGCTCATTCTGGCCCCGACCACCAGGCGGCAAACCAGGCCAGTTCGGAGACGTTGTTACCCTGGTCGTCATGGTAGGCCTCATGCCAGGCCATTTCATCGCCTGAGACACACACTTCACTATTGCTGTCGCCATCGGTCAACAACCAGCCGATGGCAGCATCGGCGCCTGCTTCGGCGCTCACGAATTGACGCAGCGAGCCGGCCGTACGGGAAGGATCGTCATTCTTTCTCAGGCCGGCAGGCTGGTTCCAGCCCTGGCAGGGAGAGAACAGATCGGCTTCGGTGATGAAGGCCGGCTTGTTACTGGCGCCGATGATGTTCTGCATGGCCGGCGGAAAGTACTGAAAGATGTGATCTCCCGCAGGCATGGCGGCAGCAGATGGGCAGAAGTTGTTGTCCCATTGTTCCTTGTCGTAGCGCCAGTAGTTGTGCCAGGAGAAACCATCGTTCTTGTTGCCGTAGGTCGAAGGCATGAACTCGTAGCCGGCCTGCAATTCACCAGGCAGGGTCTGAAGTAAGCATCTATCGAACTGCCGATACTCGGCCAGGGCGTTTTGCGCCATGGCCGGCGTCAGCACGCGAATGCCCCCATAGTTCTGATGCACATAATCATAAAGCCCACCGAAATAGGCATCCATGTCTTCCCAGGCTTCTCTTCTGCCTCTATGGATGATATTCGAGTTCTCCGGGGCGACATACCACTCCGTATTGGGTTCATTGGCCGGCTCGAAGCCGAATTCGCTCCAGCCGCCCTGGTTCAGGTTGCGATCATGGATGGCATGCATTTCGTTGGTAATTGTCATCGTCCCAACAGGGATGATCCTCACAGCCGGTCACGCTCCAACCTGGATTAGGCCAAACGCCCTCGAAGTTTTCGTACTTGATCAGGACGTAGGAATCGGGCTTTGCTGGGGC
>JAYRVL010000270.1:0-2497 GCA_041918575.1 Anaerolineae bacterium
CAGTCGTTCGCGATCACCAACGGCGCTACGACGCCTCTCGCATTCACGCTCGATTTGAGCGGCAGTACAGAATTTGGAAACACCTACGGGGTGAACCAGATGATTCAGGACGGCTACACCTCGGGTCGCCTCTCAGGTATATCCATATCAGATGACGGCATCGTGCAAGGCCGCTACAGCAATGGCCAGGCGAGCAATCTCGGCCAGATCGTGCTGGTGAACTTCAACAATCCGAACGGTCTGCTGGCACTCGGCGGCAACCAGTGGGCGGAAACGCCGGATTCCGGCCAACCTCTGATGGGTGTGCCGAATACCGGCAGCCTGGGCGCGCTGCAATCAGCGGCAGTGGAAGAATCGAACGTGGATCTCACGAGCGAACTGGTGAACATGATCACGCAGCAGCGCAACTACCAGGCCAATGCGCAATCGATCAAGACACAGGACCAGATGCTGCAGACGCTGGTGAACCTGCGCTAGGGCTTGAGGCGATATTCAGCCCTGACCGGCAGATCGAAGCATGGACAAGCTGATCTACACCGCCATGACAGGCGCCAGCCAGACTCTGGGGCGCCAGGCTGCAGTGGCGCACAACCTGGCCAATGCCACCTCCACCGGCTACCGCGCCGAGGAACATCGTCTGCGTGCCGTGCCGATTCAGTCAGCAGCGCTGCCGACACGGGCCTTCGTCGCGGATGCGAGCGTCGCCGACGATTTCACGCCGGGGCCGCTGCAGCTCACCGGACGGGTGCTGGACGTCGCCGTCCAGGGTCGGGGCTGGATCGCGCTGGCCATGCCTGACGGCACGGAGGCCTACACGCGCAACGGCAGCCTCGAGGTGAATGCCAACGGCGTGCTGCAGACGCGCAACGGCATTCCGGTGGCGGGGGACGGCGGCACGCTCTCCATCCCCCCAGACAATGAAGTGACCATCGCCAAGGACGGCACCATCACTGTCCTGCAGAAGAGCGGTGCACGCAACAACCCGAGCCCCATCGGCCGCATCAAGCTGGTCAATCCGCCGGAGGAGGATCTGGTGCGCGGCAGCGATGGCCTGTTCCGGCAAGCCAGCGGCGCGTCGGCTCCGACCGACGAGTCGGCCGTGTTGGCATCCGGCTACCTTGAGGGCAGCAACGTGAATGTGGTGGAACAGATGGTGGCGATGATCTCGCTGGCGCGGCAATTTGAAATGCAGATGCGCATGCTGAACAACGCCCAAGAGAACGACCGAAGCGCCACGCAGCTGCTGGCCAACCTATAAGACGCAGGAGAATCCGCATGATCCGCTCTCTCTGGATCGCCAAGACCGGCCTCGACGCCCAGCAGACCCAACTGGATGTCATTACCAACAACCTGGCCAACGTGTCCACCAACGGCTTCAAGCGTGCGCGGGCGATATTTGAAGACTTGTTGTATCAAACGCTGCGCCAGCCCGGCGCCCAGAGTTCGCAGCAGACGCAGATTCCCGACGGGCTGCAACTGGGGCTCGGTGCACGCCCCATCTCGACCGAGCGCATCCACACCAAGGGTCCGCTGACGCAGACCGGCAACAGTCTCGACGTGGCCATTCAGGGCGATGGCTTCTTTCAGGTCTTGATGCCAGACGGGACGACCGCCTACACACGCGCCGGTTCATTCCAGAAGGATTCCACCGGCCAGGTGGTGACGCCCAGCGGCTTTCCGCTGCAGCCGGCGATCACCATTCCTGCCAATGCCATTACCGTCACCATCGGCCGCGACGGTACCGTTAGCGCGCAATTGTCGGGACAGACGACGCCCACCCAGATCGGCACCATCCAGCTTGCGACCTTCGTGAATTCCGGCGGCCTGCAGAGTGCCGGCGAGAACCTGTTCATGGAGACTGCATCCAGCGGCACCGCGACGCCCAACACGCCCGGAACCAATGGCGCCGGCCTGCTCAACCAGGCTTACCTGGAAGGTTCGAACGTGAATGTGGTTGAGGAGCTGGTCAACATGATCCAGACCCAGCGGGCGTACGAGATGAATTCGCGCGCGATTTCCACCTCTGACCAGATGCTGCAGCGGCTGACTCAGCTATGACGGTTGTCTTCAGGGCGCTTGAAAGTGCCCGCCTGAAGCCGATGATGCGCGCGGCAATACTGCTGCTTTCCGCCGCCTTGACGGGCTGTGCGACCACGCCACCGACAGCGGTACATCAGCCCATGACGGCGCGGCCGGCGCCGCGGCCGGCAGCGCCTGCGGCCAACGGCGCCATCTATCAAGCCGGTTACGTGCGGCCCCTGTTCGAAGACCGCCGTGCGCGCTACGTCGGCGATACGCTCACCGTGCAATTGGTGGAGAAGACCCAGGCGTCGAAGAAGTCGTCGACCAGCGCGCAGCGCGACCAGACTCTCGCCGTTTCCGTGCCGAACATCATCGGCATACCGGGCAAGTCGTTTCAGGGCCTGACGGTGGATGCGAGCGACGCCAGCAAGTTTGCGGGCAAGGGAGATTCGGCGGCCAACAACGATTTCACCGG
>JAYRVL010000271.1:0-3087 GCA_041918575.1 Anaerolineae bacterium
CCTATCACAAGTCCGGGTGAAGTCGAAATATTGATCAGCGGAGCCACGAACGATCTCTACAATCCTATTTGGTATGTTGATAGTCGGGAGATCACATTCAACCTATCTGTGCCAGGTAGCGAACAAGTCAAACTCCAGACTATTGACTTGCAAACACGATTTATTAGAACAATGTTGGTTGCTGAAGGCATGTCCTTCACACCTAGAAGTTGGTCGCCTGATGGTCAGTGGCTGGCAGTGCAACAATTTCCTGAGGATAATCACGATTTGCTGGTGATGGATTACGACGGCATCCGAGTCAATCTCGTGCCACGGTCTGAGGGCATAGAGATAATCAAATGGATAACTCGCGATCTTCCGAGTCCCGGTCACTAAAGGGACAGTGGGACATGTTTGGAATTCGACTCTCGAGCCCTCGTATCTTTCGGTCGTCTACTAGATGCGCGGCATGCATTGCTGCCATTGTAGCTGTGGTTTGCGTTACGCATTCCGCACTGCCCCCTAATTGCATTGCGCAATCAAATTGCCCAGAACCTGCGGCTTTCGGTCTCCAACCTTATCCTGCGGGGGATGAAAGAGGATGACAAAATGGCCGGCTTGCCACCAATGGTAGCGACTAGCAGTGACAACGTCAAACGTTTAGGTAAGGATCAACCAGTGTGCGCGAACTATCTTTGCACATCCTGGACCTGGTGCAGAACGCTCGTGAGGCGGGCGCCAGCCGGGTCAGCGTGACCATCGAAGAGGCGCACGCGGCCGATCGCATGACGATTCGCATCGCGGATAACGGCCGGGGCATGGACGCCGCCACGATCGGGCGAGTGACCGATCCGTTCTTCACGACGCGGCGCACGCGTCACGTGGGGCTGGGAATTCCGCTGGCGGCGGCGGCCGCGCAGCAGGCCGGCGGCGACCTGGCGATCGTTTCGCAGCCGGGGCAGGGAACGGCCGTCACGCTGACCTTTCAGTTGAGTCATTGGGATCGGGCGCCGTTGGGCGACATGCCGGCCACGCTGCTGGCGGTCCTGTTGGGGAGCGAGGCGTTCGACATAGTGTACACGCACGTCGTGGACGCCAACCGATTTAGCATAGACAGCGCCGAGCTGCGCGGGGAACTGGGAGAGGTTCCCCTGACGCACCCGGCGGTGCAACAGTGGCTGGCCGACTATCTGGCCGAAGGGGAAAGAGCAATCTATGGCAAAGCTGAAGACATTGGAGGATCTGAAGCGCATCCGTGAGGAGGCGCAGCAGACCTTGAAGATACGCCTGGACACCGGCACGACGATTACGGTGGGCATGGGCACCTGCGGCATCGCCGCGGGCGCGCGCGACACGATGCGCGCCATCATGGACGAGCTGGCTACGCGCGGCATTGATGCGCACATCGCCACCGTGGGCTGCATTGGCATGTGCGCCCGCGAGCCGTTGGTGGACATTCAGCAGGCCAACCAGCCGCGCGTCACCTACGGCAATGTCCTGCCGGCCATGATTCCACGTCTGATCGAGGAGCATCTGATCAAGGGCGTGGTCATCGAAGAGTGGGTCGTGGGCCGCATCGAGCCGGTCACGCAAGGTTAACATCGGGAGAATACATCGTTTTTTGGCGTAGCTTTCGCGCCACCAGGGGCCAATTGGCTCGCAGGTGTGCGGCATGAAATCGTTGTGATAGTCGAGAAGGAGTCCGTTGTCATGCGACCGCTGTCTTCCCCGTTCGTTTCTCAGCCTGGCTGGCGTTCAGCGCAGAGGCGTGGTGGCGCGAGACTACTGGTCGCCATGCACCTGTTGGTCATCGCCAGTCTGCTGTTTTCGACGGCAGCTGCGGCGATGCCAGTGAGCGAGCCAGACCCGCGCGCGGCTGACGCAACACAATCGGCTTCTGTGCGCACGCAGCCATCGGCAACAGACACGAACCAGCCACAGCCGTTCTTGAACCTGGCGGCCACGGTCAGTCCGGAGGCGGCTGCGGCCGGGGAGCGGGTGCTGCTGCGTTGGGAGGTGACGAATCTCGACCGCGGGGTGGTGGAGGGTATCACGTTTCAGGCGGATTTGCCTGACGGGTTGCTGGTGACGCCGGCCGATGTATCGCCTCCCCTGGTGTACGATGCAGCCACCCGCCGCCTGACGTGGGTCATCGCCGCATTGCCGGCGGGCGACGCCCATGCGGCGACCGTGCCCGCGCGGCTGAGCGGTCGGCGGGTGGGGGATGTGGTGACGGTGCGGGGGAAGAAGGGGGCGCCAAATGTTTGGGACATTCCAGAAGACCTTCACAAGAAGATTCATTCTGGCCCAGGAGGTGGTCGCTACAACCAACGTTGGATCGAGGAAATAAAGAAGCTCAAGGAGATTACCCCTGAAGCCATCTTGGAAATACGGGATCGGCGGGTGAAAGAGTTCGATCTTGACCCGTGGAGACCCCAATGATCAGACTCTTTCACTTCCATGATCAACCTGATTACTACTATGCACGGGCGGGGCGATGTGGGACATGGTATCCTGATCCTGGTCCAGGACTCTGCCCTGAGTGTAGGACATCACAACAGAAGCGGGTACCGCCATTGATTCTTGTGCCGAATCCGCAAAATCCGCAAAGTCTAAACAGGTATGCTTATTCGGCCAATAATCCCTTAAGATACAGCGACCCCTCGGGCCATGATTGGGTGGATGCCGTCAACTTCCTACTAGGATTTGCTTCCCAGTGGGCCTCTGCCAATACCTGGATGGCCCCGCAGGCTCAGGAAGCCTTGTCAGTTCAGCCAAATGAGCCTGCCCCCATGACTGTTGGCCGGCACCTAGGCAACGTAGCTGCCGTGGTGCAGGGAGTGACGGAGGTCACTGTTGGAGCCAGCGTTGATGTTGGCGGTGTCGGCCTGTGTTTGACCGGAATAGGTTGTCTAGCTGGTGCTCCCGCATTGGTAGTCGGCGCAGCAGTTGCAGCGCATGGCGTCACCGTTGCGGTCGCTGGCGCAGCCATGGAAGGCCAGATGCTGAGCGATCTGATGTTGCAAGCCAAGGGGCATCCGGTGGGGAGGGAAGGTAGCAGCAGCACGCAATTCAAGAAGCTTACGGGGCACGAGATCAAATTGCTCG
>JAYRVL010000272.1:0-1585 GCA_041918575.1 Anaerolineae bacterium
CACCAACAGCAACAACGTGGCCGTCGGCGACGTGGTGCGCGTCACCGGCACACCGGGCGAGAACCAGGGTCAATCGCAGATTGGCTTCCTGAACGGCCCGATCGTCAATTGTGGCACCGGTGCGGTCACGCCGGTTGACGTGTCCCTGCCGGTGGCTTCGGCAACCTACCTGGAGCAATACGAGGGCATGCTTATACGCCTGCCGCAGACGCTTTACGTCACCGAGCACTTCCAGTTGGGTCGTTTCGGTCAGGTCGTAATGTCATCCGGCGGGCGCTTGCAGCAGCCGACCAATGTCGCCCTGCCCGGCGCGCCGGCTCTTGCGATCCAGGCCACCAACGATCTGAACCGGATTATTATCGATGATGGCTATAATAGCCAGAACCCCGACCCAATCCTGTTTGGCCGCGGCGGCAACCCGCTGAGCGCCGGCAACACGCTGCGCGGCGGCGACACGGCGACCAACATCGTCGGCGTCATGACCTACACCTGGGCGGGCAACGCCGCCAGCGGCAACGCCTATCGCGTGCGGCCGATCAATGCGCTGGGCGGCAGCGTGCCCAACTTCCAGGCGGTCAACCTCCGGCCCGCTTCGGCCCCGGCCCCGACCGGCACGCTGCGCGTCGGCGGCATGAACGTGCTGAACTACTTCAACACATTTGACGGCCTGCCGGATAACGTGGACAACTGCACCGGGGGTGTCGGCGGCGCACCGACCGACTGCCGCGGCGCGGACACACAGGCGGAGTTCGACCGCCAGTGGCCCAAGACCGTGGCTGCCCTTGTCGGCTCCGGCGCGGATGTCATCGGTCTGGGAGAGATCGAAAACGACGGCTACGACGCGTTGAGCGCCATCGCCGAACTGACCGATCAGCTCAACGACGCCACCGCTCCGGGCACCTATGCCTACATCGATGTAGACGCCGAGACCGGCCAGCTCAACGCCTTGGGCACTGATGCCATCAAGGTTGGCTTCATCTACAAGCCGGGCAGCGTCACCCCCGTCGGTACGACGGCGGCGCTGAACACGGTGGCCTTCGTCAACGGTGGCGATGCAAGTCCGCGCAACCGGCCCGCGCTGGCTCAGGCGTTTGAGGAAGTGGGAACCGGCGCGCAGTTCATCGTCGTCGCCAATCATCTGAAGAGCAAGGGTAGCGCCTGCACCGCGCCGGATGCCGGCGACGGCCAGGGCAACTGCAACACCGTGCGCACCAATGCCGTCAGTCAGTTGATCACCTGGCTGGGCACCGACCCGACCGGCACGGGCGACCCCGATATCCTGATCGTTGGCGACCTGAACTCCTACGCCAAGGAAGACCCGATCGCGGCGTTGGAGGCGGCCGGCTACATTAATCTGATCGAGCAGTTCGGTGGCGTGAATGCCTACTCCTATGCCTTCAACGGGCAGTGGGGCTATCTGGATCACGCTCTGGCCAACGCGACCATGGAGACCCAGGTGACGGGTACGGCTGAATGGCATATCAACGCCGACGAGCCGAACGCCCTGGACTATAACATCGACTTTAAATCCCCCGGCCAGCAGGTCAGTCTCTACAACGCTGACGAGTTCCGCATGTCGGATCAC
>JAYRVL010000273.1:0-5317 GCA_041918575.1 Anaerolineae bacterium
GACGTCGGCGCCGGTGGCGGCCAGGGGGCTGGAAGAAACCAAGCCGGCGCTCAAGATGACGGCCAGGATCAATGCCGCGCCGATCACACGCTGTTTGATGCGCATGAGCTGAACCTCCTCTTTCTGTCTTCTTGCCTGGGAGCCCGAGCTGTCCCTTGAACAATGATGTCTGCAACTCCATGTGGGACAACGTCTTGCGTCGTCGTCTTGGCTGCGCCGTGGGCGCCGTGGCGGCTATTCGAACGTGGGCGCATGCCAACATTGATGACGCACAGACGAGTATGTCAGTTGCGCTGTCTGTCACCCAAATTGTACCACAATTGAGTATAGTTGACAAGCGCAGACTTTACAGAATGATCGGTCAGATCTCCCTGCGCAGGCGTTCGAGCGCGGCTCGATCCAGGAAGCCATCCGCGGCCGAGGTAGCGCCGATCTTGTACGAGGCAAAAACGATGGCCTGGCGCAGGGCGTCATAGGGGTCGCCGCGTTCGACAAAGCCGTGGAGAAAGGCAGAGAAAAGCGCATCACCGGCGCCGATAGTGTTGACCACCGGCCGCGCCGACACAGCGGGAAAACGCCCCACGAACCGATCGGCCCTGACGGCCAGCAGCGCTCCCCGACTGCCCAGGCCGATGACCAGCACCCGCGGGCCAAAACGCGCCATCACCTCGGCCGCCCAGGCTTCGGGCGGCATGGGGAGCAGTTCATCGCTCATGAAGAGCACATCGGCCGCGGCCATGAAATCGCGATTGTACTCATCGTCCAGACTGGCGACGGTATGCACATCGGTGGCGACCAGACAGCCAGCCTCTCGCGCCCGACGCAAGAACGGTCGCGAAAAGTTGATGTTGCACAACGCGGCCGCAGCGCAGCCGGCAAACGCCGCCTCAGCGCGTGCCTCTGGATAGATGCGCTCCTGAACATCCTTCAGATCCACATGTACCTGGCGCTTGCCGTTGGGGTCGAAAAGAATGACCGACTGCGCGGTCGCCGGCAGCACGCTCAGAACATGATCGCCGGCGATGCCATCCTGCGTCAGCGCCATGCGCGCCAGGCGCCCCGCCATGTCTTGCCCGATCAACGAGAGAAAGCGCACCTCATGTCCAAGCGTCTGCAGGGCTTTGCTCACATTGAGACCCACCCCCGACACGCTGCTGGCGATGCCAAAGAACGGGTAGCGCACCGGCGCATAGCTCAGCGGAAACTCCTCCACCCTCAGCGTCGTCTCGATGTTGATCAGCCCCGAAACCAGAATCCTCGCCACGCCTCTACTCCTCCACTGGCCACAGCACCCGCGGCGGCACGACCTGGCGCGAACCGTTGGGCGGCTGCCACCACAGTTCCAGGGCCTTGCCGCCCCCGCGCTGAAAATGGTCCACCCTGATTCTGTGACGCCCCGCGCTGAGGTTCAAGGTGACGTTGAACTCGTTGGCGGTATCCGCTTTCAGCGACTCGCCGACGACCTGGCCGTCCAGCCACAAACGCACGCCGTCGTCGCCGTTGACGCTGAAGAAGTACGGGCCATCCACGGGCGCTTCCAGCTCGCCGCGGAAGCTGACGCTGAACGGCGCGGGCCACGGCTCTGTCTCGGCCCAGGCATAGAGCACGAGTGGGGAAATAACCGAGAAGGCGGGCGACCCAACCCAACTCTCGCCGGTGTAATAGGCGGCGATCAGGCCATGCTGTGGCGGGCCAACCCCGAACAGCATCTCCGGCGGAACCGGCTGCTCGCCCTGTCCGGCCACTGTCCAGAACAAGGCCGCCCGGCCCGCGGCGGCCGGATCAACCTGACGCAGGCGCAGCGCGTGCAGGCCCTTGCCCAGCATACGTTCGCCGTCCCAGGGCTGACCGTCCACCTCGATCTGTACATCGCCCTCAGTGCGGAACCGCACCAGCGCCGTGTGCGGCATGCGCAGGGCGCCAGTCCAGGTAGCCGGGCCAGGCGCGGCGTCGGCCGGCCAATCCTGCGGCCAGGTGAAGTTGACCTGGGCGTCGCGCCGCGTCACGCCGTTGTAGTCGCCGGTCAAGCCGTGCAGCGCGACGATCTCCGCGCCGGGTACGTTGACGCTGAGGTAGAGGGGCTGGCCCTGCGGGCCGGTGACCATGTGCGAGGTGGCGCCGGGGTAGTAGGCGGTGAAAAGCTCCATCAGGTCCTGGTAGTGCGTGTCGAGCAGGAAAAGCGCATCCTGCCCGGAAATGTCCGGCAGCGGCAGGTCATCCACCGGTTGGGCCATGAGGTACGGCTTTTCACGCAAACCGCCCCCGCCCTCGCCGGGCGCCCGGTAGGTAAGGAAAATCAGCGGCGAGAAATAGAAGAGGCGCGGGGCCAGGTAGAGGCTGTGCGTGGACAGTTTGCTCTGCACCTCGCGCGCCACCGCGGTTTCCATCGGCGAGAAGGCCTGCCAGACCGCTTCATTGTGCGCCTGTTGATCGAAGAAGACGGTGTAATTGGCGTAGGCAGCCAGCGCAAGAAGGATCAACGGCGCGGCCAGGGTCACGCCGGCCCAGGCGTTCCAGGGCAAGGAGAGGCCATCAGGGCCAGGAGATGAGGGCGCAGCGGTGGGCCGCGACGCCAGGCTGCGGCGCAGCGTCACCCAGGCGCGCACGAGCATGTCGCCGGCCAGGATGGCGACGGCCGGCGTGACGCCGATGGTGCGGAAGGCCTGCGGGCCTTCGCCGAGGGATGAAAGGACGCCGCCGGCCAGGGTGACAGCAATCCAGATGAGCAGGAGGCCGTAGCGGTGATCGCGCAGACGCCAAAGGCCGTAGCCGCAGCCGATCAAGAGCAGTGCGCCGGTCACCGGGTCCACCATGGGCGCGCCCGGCAGGTTGTGGCGCGGGTTGGCGTCGCCGCGCACGGTGAACATCTCTGCGTGGCGGCGCAGGTTTTCCCACAGCGGCTGGTATGAGCCGGCCTGCTTGATGTCGTTGGCGATGGTTACCTGCTGCGAGCGGTTGAGAAAGGTGAACGGATTGCGCAGGTAGTGCATGGCCAGCGGGGAGAAGGTCATCAGGTAGAGCAGGGCCATCAGGCCCAGCCCAACCCAGGCGCGCCAGAAGCCGCGCTGCACGAGCAGACGGTAGAGCACGTAGAGCGCGACCGCGCCGACGGCCATGCGAATGGCGAGGTACATGTACATGCCCAGCCCCAGGAAGAGTCCGGCCAGGGCGAAATCGAGCAGGCGCCGCGTCTTGGCGGCGCGCACCAGGAAGTAGACGCTGACCACCTGGAACAGGGGCGTCGCCACTTCGATCCACCCCCAGCGGCTCATGTTGATGTGCCAGCGGTTGAAGGCCATGAACGCGGTCGCGGCCAACGCGGCGGGCACACCGAACAGGTTACGCGCCAGGGGATAGACGGCCAGCACCGTGAGCACCGCGGGGACGACCGAGGCGAGAACCAACGCCAGCCAGGTTGTGCCCAGCAGCTTGAACATGCCGAGCATGAAGTAGACGTACAGGGTGGGAATTTCGTACCAACTGGTGCCAAAGGGCGAGGCCTGGCGCCCTTCCAGGATTGCCAGCGCGTCGAGCGCGCCGTTGGTTTGGTCAATGAAGATGCCCGGCGGCATGGTGTCCAGGCGAAAGACGCGAAAGAAGATGGCGACCACCGTGAGCAGGGCCACCAGCGCCAATTCCAGGTAGGGCAGGCGTCGGTACCAGGGGGCAGGCGCGGCGTTGTCTGTGGAACTGCGATCAGCGCCCGCCCCGGCAGGCAACGGCGCCGGCGTCTCGGCGCCGGCGGCTGGGTTCGCCTGGCCGCGCTGCAGGAGACCGGCGCCCACCAGGGCCAGCAGCAGGCTGCCGATCCAGGCGGCGGTGGCCGGGATGTCATAAACCTTCTGATTGAGTGTGAGGTTGGCCCAGAGGTTGAGGCCTATGCCGAGCAGCAGCAGCAGCAGGCCGGCAATCCAGGGGGCGCGGGCGGCCCGGCGCCAGGTCTGGCGCGGCTGCGGCTCAGCCAGGAGGCTTTCACTACGCGCAAAGGCAATTGCTGCCAGGACCGCGGTGCTCGTCATCCAGAGCCAGCCATCGGTTGCGAAGGAAGGTGTGGCAAACGAACGCAGGCCTTGCCAGGCCAAAACCGCGGCAGCCAGCAGAGCAATCAATTGGGACAAGCGACCACCTCGTTCAGCGTTCAGTTCACGGCCGGAAAGAGCATGATGCGGTGCGAATCGGGGTCAGCCACGAACAACTGCCCCTGCGCGTCCACCGCAATGCCGGTCGGCAGGGTCATTTCGTTGGCCTGGTTGCCGTATTGTCCGAACAAGGCAATGAATTTGCCCTGGTCATCGAAGACGAGCACCCGGTAGTATTCAGGATCGGTCACATAGACGCGGCGACCGTTGGCGGTGTCGGCCACGGCCAGGAACGGCTTGATGACCACCGATTGGCTGGGCCAACCAGCCACCGACCACTGGCGCAGGTAGGTGAAATCCTTGCCAAAGACCTGCACCCGCTTGTTCCAGGTATCGGCCACGTAGATATTGCCGTCCTTGTCAATGGCCAGGCCAACCGGTTCATCCAGCGCGCCATCCACCAGACCGGCGCCGCCAAACTGGCCCACAGGCGATCCTTCGGCGTCGAAGACCTGCACGCGCTTGTTGCCGGTGTCGGTGACATAGACACGGCCCTGCCCATCAATGGCGACTGAGCGCGGTCCCCAGAAGACGCCCTGCTGGCCCAGTTGACCATCGGTGACGCCGTTGGTTCCCCAGGCCTTGATGAACGTTCCCTCCGCGCTGAACTTCTGGATGCGGTGGTTCCAGGTGTCGCACACATAAACGAATTTGCCATCAGGGGACACGGCCACGCCCCACGGCTCGTTGAACTGACCGTTGCCGGCGCCCTGTCCGCCCCATTGGCGCACGAAGGCGCCGTTGGCGTCGAACTGCTGAATGCGATGGTTGCCGGTGTCGGCCACGACCAGCGAACCATCCGGCGCCACGGCCACATTGCGCGGGGAGCGGAACTGGCCGTTGCCCTGCCCTTCGACGCCGCCCCACTGGCGCAGCGATGCGATTTCACGCACGCCCTTCTCGTATGGATCCGCCGGCGCTGCGGCGTCGGTCGCGTCCTCACTGGCGGCCACGGCGCCATACTTCCAGATGGACGTTACCACATCCTTGCGCACGTACATTGAGAAGCGATGCACCGGATCCCATTGGCTGAGCGACTGCGTGTATTTGCGATACCAGAGCACATCCCAGACGACTTTGCGCTGCTGCGGATCGCGCAGGCCATCGCGGATGCGCTGCCAGGTCAGGCCAAAGTAGGTTTGCTTGGGCCACCAGACCAGTCGGTAGCTGTAGCGCAC
>JAYRVL010000274.1:0-3929 GCA_041918575.1 Anaerolineae bacterium
CGACCAATCCACGACCTGGAAGTGCTGTTGGAATTGGCACTTCCGGCCTCTCCTGAGCTTGAGACAATTCGTGACTCCTTGCTCTTACTGAACGATTATGCTGTCGACATACGGTATCCTGGTGAATCAGCCACCAAAGAAGAGGCGCATGCCGCCATTCAGGCAATGCGTATTGTCCGTGCTCGATTGCGGCAGGAGCTTCGAAACTAACAGCTCATGACGAACAGACAGGCCGACTGACTAATCACGCGCCCATGTAACGATTCCGGTGACAGCGAGACTGCGTAGGCAGTCAAAACACTGCTGCAAATGAAATCAGGAATCAACAGGGAGAAAACTCAGCATGAATATGCCATTGAACCAGGCCAGCCGTGAGGTCGCCACGTTGGGCGGCGGCTGTTTCTGGTGTGTAGAGGCCGTTTTCGATGAAGTCAACGGTGTGACCGATGTGGTGTCCGGTTATGCCGGCGGCGTGGTCAAGAATCCAACCTACGAGCAGGTCTGCAGCGGCCGCACCGGGCACGCCGAAGTGGTGCAGATCACGTTCGATCCAGGCGTTATCAGCTTGCGTGAGATTCTGGAGATCTTCTTCACGATCCACGATCCCACCACGCTCAACCGCCAGGGCAACGATGTCGGCACGCAGTACCGTTCTGTGGTTTTCTATCACAGCCCGGAGCAACAGGCGACGGCGCAGGAGGTGATGCGTGAAATGACTGCGGCGGGAATTTGGGAGCAGCCGCTGGTGACCGAGGTGACGCCCGCAACGGCGTTCTACCCGGCCGAGGATTATCACCAGGAGTACTTCGCCCGCAACCCCACCCAGGGCTACTGCCGGGCCGTCGTTGCGCCCAAGGTGACGAAGTTCCGCCAGAAGTACGCGCATCGGCTGAAGGGAAGCTGAACTGCTGAGTATGCGCCGCAGATGAGCGGAGCCATCCGCGGCTGCGGCGCAGATCAGTCATTCGTTTTGACAGTGGGCGGCGGAATAAGCGATTCGATCATGCTTTCCAATGCCGCCAGCAAAGGCGGCAGGTCATCAGTGATCGTATCCCAAACGCGATCCATGTCAACGCTATAGTAGGCGTGAATCAACCGATGACGCATGCCCACAATATGTCTCCACGGAATCTCAGGATGTTCACGACAAAAATCATCGCTGACCTGCGAGGCCGCTTCGCCGACGATTTCGATGCATTTGACGAGCGACAGAGCCAACATGCGGTCATGATCAAGATCTTCACGGCGCCGATGCTCTGCAAACGCAATCGCTTCGCGCGCAGCATCAGCCATATGACGTAGGCGAACCAGGTTATCCCTGAACATACTGCAGTTCCGCCTCTTTCAGAACTTGGTCACGAAAGTAGATACTGAGATCGGCAGGTGTACGCAGATCAACCTTGCGACCGAGCAATGCGCTAAGTTCAAGCTCAAGTCCGGCTAACCGAATCAGCCCAATCCGATAACCTGGCTCGAACTCCACGAGTAAGTCTATGTCGCTATTCGGTCCTATTTCACTACGCAAGGCCGAACCAAACAGCGATAGCCTCCGGATATGGTTATTACAACAAAATTGCCTGATCTTCTCAGTCGGCAAGTGAATTCGTTCCATTGACATACGACAAACCACCTTTTCAGACATAGGGGAACCGCAGCTGCTTAGTTCCCCACATACTTCGCATACAAAGTGCGTGCGACGTCGGGATCGCTGGCGCCGGCGATGATGGCGCGGCCATCGGGGAAGATGGTCAGCTGATAGCCATCGATGTCGGCCTTGAGCAGATAGGCGTTGGCGCGCACCGCGCCCAGCGGCTGCAAGACCTGCGCCAACCGCGCCAGATCGAGCACAACCGCGTCGTCGGCCCCGCGGTTGACGCTGATCTGCACTGCGTTGCGGCCGCACAGGGTGATGGTCTGGGTGCCGCGCTCGGCGTTCAGGAATTCGTAGTCATGCTGCCCGCAGGCCGGACAGTCCGCCCGCGGGCCGCCCAGGTCGAACACCTCCAACGAGTTATCCCACAGGTCGTAGTGCAGCATGCCCCGGTTCGGCTCGCCAAACTGCCCCAGGCGCTTGAGTGCTTCGCCGGCCGAGATGGAAGCCACCACGGCCACGGCTGGCCCCAGCACGCCGGCCGTGTCGCAAGTAGGCGTCGTGCCTGGCGCCGGCATCTCGCCCAACACACAGCGCAGGCAGGCGCTTTGCCCCGGCACGATCGTTTGCGACACGCCGTAGGAGCCAATGACGCCGGTGTAAATCCACGGCTTGCCCAGCTTGATACAGGCATCGTTCAACAGGTAACGCGTCTCGAAGTTGTCGGCGCCATCCATCACCAGGTCTACGTCTTGCACGAGCTGCACCACATTGCCGGGGTTGACATCGGTCACCACGGCCTCGATCTCGATTTCGCTGTTGATACGGCGCAATTTGATGGCCGCGGCCGCGGCCTTGGGCAATCCCTGCCGCATGTCCTCTTCGTCGAACAGCAGTTGGCGCTGCAGATTGTTCAACTCGATGTAGTCGCGATCCACAATGCGCAGGAAACCCGCGCCGGCCCGCGCCAGGTGATTGGCGATCACCGTGCCGGTGGCGCCGCAGCCGATGATCGCGACCCGGCTGTCCAACAACCGGCGCTGACCGGCCTCTCCCAGGCTGCTGAAAATAGTCTGGCGCACATAGCGCGCCAGCGATTGGTTTCCTGTTTCCGGCATCGTCCATCGTCTCCCATGCACAACAAAACGTCAGCCGCATTCGACATTATAACGATATAATGTCTATTGTATCACATCTGCCCAGGGCTGACAGATTGCGCGCCGCGGGCAATTCGAGTACAATTCCAAACGGAGGTAAATGTTGTGCGTTACTCACGTATTCTGCTCAAACTGAGCGGCGCCGCGATGGCCGGCGACAAGGACTTTGGTTTCAACCCAACGGCGCTCAACTTCATCGCGGATGAGGTGCTCAAGCTGCACGATGCCGGGATTCAGATCGGGATCGTCATTGGCGGCGGCAACATCTTCCGCGGCAACCTGGGCGCGCAGTGGGGCATCGAACATGCCGAGGCCGACAACATCGGCATGATGGCCACCGTCATCAACAGCCTGATGCTGCGCGGGGTGCTAACCAGCCGCGGCACGGCCGAGGTACGCGTCATGACCGCCATTCCGATTGACACCGTGGCCGAGCCGTTCATCCGTCTGCGCGCCATTCATCACATGGACAAGGGCTACATCTGTATCTTTGCCGGCGGCACCGGCCAACCCTTCATGACCACCGACTATCCGGCCGTGCAGCGGGCCATCGAGGTGCGCGCGCAGGCGCTGCTGTCGGCCAAGTCAGGCACCGACGGCATCTACACGGCCGATCCCAACCAGGACCCTGCGGCCCGCCGCTATTCACAGATCAGCTACGACAGCGTGGTGCGTCAAAATCTGCGCGCCATGGATCAGCCCGCGGTGCTGCTGGCCCGCGATAACCGCCTGCGCCTGCACGTTTTCAGCTTCGATTATCCCGATGCCATGTACCGCCTGTGCCAGGGTGAGGATGTCGGCACCCTCATCGCCAACGTGGACCAGGATCAACTGGCCTGAAAACAGCATCATTGGGGTGTAGGTCACGCCTCCGGCGTGACAACGTTCTCCGCAGCACATCCCCCCTCCTCGGACCCGGCCTCTTACAGAAGCCGGGTTTGTCTTTGTAATAACCGGCGACGGTGAGAGACTAACTGTCTGGGATCGCCGTCCAAACGGCGCTTGCAAACCATCCCACTGATTGAGGAGACGCACGATGCAGCAGATACCGACGATTCCATCGTCTGAAATTACCCCGGAATCCCTTTTCATGTCACGACGAAAGTTCATGCTGGGCATGGGCAGCCTGGCGCTCAGTTCGGCCATACTGGCGGCTTGCGGCGGCGCGGCGCCCGCGCCCA
>JAYRVL010000275.1:0-3209 GCA_041918575.1 Anaerolineae bacterium
AAGCAAGGATCAGAAAGGACAATCTCATGGGATACTCGAATTGGAGCGACGCCGCCTACCAGGCGCGGCAGAGCTATCGGCAGCAGACACAGCAAACCGCGTTCACCTACGATCAGCAGGTGCGCGCAACGGGCATCGTGCAGATTCACGATCAAATGAACCCCTTTGGCAAGACACGCGAGAGCCGCGACAGCGATCAGCATCCGGACTCGGTTGCCATTGCCGTGCTCTTCGACGTGACCGGCTCCATGGGCAGTGTGCCCCGCGTCCTGCAGACCAAGCTGGGCAAGCTGATGCGCGTGCTGGTGCAGCGCGGCTACGTCGCACATCCGCAGATTCTCTTCGGCGCGATCGGCGACGCCAACTGCGACAAGATTCCACTGCAGATCGGGCAGTTCGAGTCCGGCCTGGAGATGGATGACGACCTGGGCAAGATCTACCTGGAAGGGGGCGGCGGCGGCCAGGTGCATGAAACCTACGAGCTGGGGCTTTACTTCATGGCCCGCCATACCGCCACTGACTGCTATGACCGGCGCGGCCACAAGGGCTATCTCTTCACCATCGGCGACGAGAAGCCCTATCCGGCCGTGCGGCGCAGCCAGGTGCAACATCTGATCGGCGATCACCTGCTGCTGCGCATCTCAACCGAGGCGTTGGTGGCCGAAGTACAGAAGCGCTACGAATACTTCCACATCATCCCCACCAACACGTCGCATGGCAGCAACGCCGAGGTGCAGGCGCGCTGGCGAACGCTGCTTGGCGAGCGCGTGCTGCTGTTGGACGACGAGGCGGCCGTGTGCGAAACGATCGCCCTCGCCATCGGCCTGTGCGAAGGCACGCTGGACAGTCTCGACACGGCCGGCCAGGACATGCAGAGCGCCGGCTACGATCCCGGCGCGACCGCGGTCGCCATGACGGCGCTCACCCGTTACGCGGCGTCGCGGCCGTCATCACCGGCCGTCATCACCGGCGTTTTGCCGGCGATCAAGCACGCGCCGCCCGACGGCCGCTTGATCTAGGCAATTGAGTCCCCTGCCTGGCCGGACGGCGCTAACGCAGGGAGGCGTGATCTGTCGCAGAGAGCGCCGTCACGCCGGAGGCGTGACCTACGGTTGAGGAAACGTTATTTTCACAGCGGGAGGGATCATCATGCAGCAAGCCATTCTGACGGTGGATCTCGGTTTTGGCGACGCGGGCAAAGGCTCGATCGTGGATTACCTGACGCGGCAGCACGACGCGCACAGCGTGGTGCGCTACAACGGCGGCGCCCAGGCCGGGCATCGCGTGGTGACGCCAAGCGCCGCGCCGCAGGAACACATCTTCGCCCAGTTCGGCAGCGGCGCTCTGGCCGGCGCGGCCACGCACCTGTCGCGCTTCATGCTGCTGGACCCGCTGGCGATGATGGTCGAAGCGCAGCACCTGCACGAACTGGGCCTGCCCGATCCCTTTCAGCGAACCACCATCGACGCGCGCGCCCTGGTCATCACCCCATTTCAGCGCGCCATCAACCGCCTGAAGGAGATGAGCCGGGGCGCGGGGCGTCACGGCAGCTGCGGCATGGGCATTGGCGAAACGCAAGCCGATGCCCTGGCCTTCGGCGAGCGGGTGCTGCGTGCAGGCGACTTGGCTTACCCCGCTGTACTGCAGGAAAAGCTGGAATTCCTGCGCGCCGTCAACCTGGCCAAAGCGCCGTTCTTCAGCGACGAACGCCGCGCCGACGCACAAGTCGCCGCGGAATGGAACATGCTGACCGCCACCGATTGGGCCGATTGGCTGTTGCCTGCCTACGCCGACTTTGCGGCCGCCGCACAAATCGTCCCCGGCGCGCACCTGCATGCGATCCTGCGGCGGCCCGGCGCGGTCATCTTCGAAGGCGCGCAAGGCGTGCTGCTGGACGAATGGGTCGGATTCCACCCGCACACCACCTGGAGCGCCGCCACGCTGGCAAACGCCGATCAACTGCTGGGCGAAGCCGCCTACGCCGGCCGCGTCACACGCCTGGGCATCACCCGCGCCTACGCCACGCGTCACGGCGCCGGGCCGTTGGTCAGCGAAGACGTCGGCCTGACTGCCGCGCTGCCCGATGCGGCCAACGGCTTTGGCGCCTGGCAGCGCGACTTTCGCGTGGGCTGGCTCGATCTGGTGATGCTGCGTTACGCGCGGGATGTGGTCGGCCCACTCGACGCGCTGGCGGTCACCTGCCTCGATCGCCTGGCTGAGCTGCCGGCCATTCAGGTGTGCGATCATTACAGCAGCGGCGACGCCATCATCGAACGGCTGACCCCTGCGCCGGCCCCCCACGATCTCGATTATCAGACCGCCTTGACGCAGACCCTGGCGCGCTGCCGCCCGACTCTGACGTCGGTGACAGACGGCGACGCCTTGCTGGCTTTGGCGAGCGCCGCGTTGGGCGTCCCCATCGGCCTGGTCTCATTCGGGCCTACCGCCGCAGACAAGCAACGCGTGAGAAAGAGTAACTGCTGGGTCTGCCTGGAATTCAGACAGGATTGACAGGATTGACAGGATATTCGAACTCTCGTGGCGGTAGTTTTGCACACCACAGAGCAAGAATCCTGTTCATCCTGTTCATCCTGTCAAATCAACTTGCAGGGTGAGCAGTTACGGGAGAAGCAGGATGTTACGATTCTTGACCGCGGGCGAATCGCATGGGCCGTGCCTGACCGCGATCCTGGAAGGGATGCCGGCCGGTTTGCCGCTGACGCGGGGGTGGATTGACCGTGACCTGGCGCGACGCCAGGTGGCCTACGGCGCGGGCGGCCGCATGAAGATCGAACAGGACCGCGTCAGCCTGACCGCGGGCGTGGTAGCCGGCCACACCACCGGCGCGCCCATCGCGTTCACCATCGCCAACCGCGATTACAAGGCCTGGCAGGCCAAGGCCATCCCCCCGCTGACCGTGCCGCGGCCCGGCCATGCCGATCTGACCGCCGCAATCAAGTACGGCTATCGTGAACTGCGCCTGGCGCTGGAACGGGCCAGCGCGCGCGAAACGGCCGGCCGCGTGGCGGTTGGCGCAGTGTGCAAAGCCCTGCTGGCCGAGTTTGGCGTCACCATCGGCAGTTATGTCACCATGATCGGCGGCGTGGCCGTGGGCGATCTGTCCGGCCTGGACTACAGCGAGCGCTTCGCCCTGGCCGAGCAGAACGATCTGCGCTGTCCTGACCCGTCCGCGCTGGAGACCATGCGCC
>JAYRVL010000276.1:0-3047 GCA_041918575.1 Anaerolineae bacterium
AGCAGTTCCAAATGTAGCACACATTCAACCACAAAGAGCACAGAGAACACAAAGAAACGGCAGATCAGACGCAAATCGGCAACTTCTCTGCGTTCTTTGTGATCTCTGTGGTAAAAAACCAGGCTACATTTGGAACTGCTGTACCGGCCGCGGTCGAGTTGATCGAGTTGGGTGGTCATGGTAAGATATACTCTCCCATCGCCCCCTAACATCCCCCAACGTTCGAGAGTCCCTCGCCTTGCGCGCCTCCGGCGCCATGTCATTATACGCCAGCAGGCCCGTCCAGCCAAACAAGATCAGCGCTGGCGGCTGCGACGATCACTCCCGAATGGCCGACTGCCGCCGCCGAATGAATTCGGGGCGCAGCCTGGGCAGTTATGTTCCCCCGCAGATTCGACCAGACGTGCTCCGCACTGCCGGCAGTGCTGCATGCCTGGTGCGTGACACGGAGGTGTCCCCATGAAACAATGGATGCGTGCAGTGACCGTGACGTTCGTCATGGTGTTCGTTTTACAGCCAGGGATGCCCCTCCACTATACCCCACGCGCGGTTGCTCAGCCGCTCGTTCCTCTGTGCGATACGGCAACGGCCGTCAGCGCCACCTTCAACAGCACCGCCATCGCGGCCGGCAACACCCTCTGGTTCGTCAACCGCCTGAAGATCAGCGGCCTGGGCGGAAACCTCACTACGGTCCACGTTCGGCAGGCCATAATTTCGTTTACCGCCAACGGTACGCCGTACAACCTGCCGGCGCCTGATGCCCGCATCATCTTCGACCCGGCCGCCAGCGCCACAACGACCAGTTTCGACAGCGCGATGCAGCAGTGGGTGACGCGCGTCTCGCCGGGGAATTTTAACCGCAATGTCTTTGCCGGTGGATTGGCCTCGACGGTCCCGGCCGGCGGCTTTCCGGGCAGCGTCGGCCCTGTGACCTGGACCGCTGCGTTTACGGTGGATCAACCGGGCATCACCCTTACCTGGAATTGGGCGGCCGCGGTCTACACCAGTTTCAGCGCGAACTACAACGCGGTCGGCGTCAAACCGGTGGATGGCAGCAGCCAGAATCCCTACAACAACAACGACCAGGCCGGCACGCCCGAAAATTACAAAGGCGCCGTCACGGCCGGCGCCACCGGCAACGGCGGCTCCAACTACACCGGCTCCTGGACCGGCAATCGCACGGTGACGCCCTGCCGGCTGTACCAGATCGGCGATCTTGCCTGGAACGACGCCAACGGCGATGGCGTGCAGACGGCCGGCGAGAGCGGTCTCGGCAGCGTCCAGGTCAATCTGTTCAGCGCTGTCGGCGTGCTGCTCGATTCCAGCATGACCCAGGCCAGCGGCGCTTTCACCCTGGTGGCGGCGCCAGGCGATTATTACCTGGAGTTTGTGGCGCCGGCCAGTTACGTGTTCACGCAGCCCAACCAGGGCGCAGATCCGGCGCTCGACAGCGACGCCGACCCTCTGTCCGGGCAGACGCCGGTCTTTACCCTGGGCGCTGCGGCCGACCTGACCCGGGACGCGGGGCTTCACCTGGCCGCATCGCTGGGCGACCGCGTGTGGTACGACCGCAATCACAACGGTGTGCAGGATGGCAGCGAACCAGGCGCGCCCGATGTCGGCGTGTTCCTGTACGACGAGTGGCAATCGCTGGTAGATGTGCAATTGACCGACGAAAATGGCTACTACGCCTTCGACGAGCTGCACGCCGGCGATTACATCATTCAGTTCGAGTTGGCTGATGGCTACGCCTTCACCGCGCCGGCCATGGGCGGTAACGCCGATCTCGACAGCGACGCCGATCCTGACAGCGGCGAGACCGCGACCATCACGCTGACGGCCGGCGGCGCCGATTCCAGCTGGGACGCCGGGCTGGTGCGACTGGGCGCGTTGGGCGACCGGGTCTGGTACGATGCCAATCAGAACGGTATCCAAAACATCGGCGAGCCGGGCCTGCCCAATGTGCCGCTGACCCTCTACCGTGACAGCAACGGCAATGGCACGCTGCAACCCGGCCTGGATGAGATGATCGCCACGCGCGTCACCAGCGCGGATGGCAGCTTTCTGTTCAACGCGCTGGCGCCCGCCGCCTACTTCGTAGATGTCGGGACGCTGCCAGGCGCGTTCAGCAGCGCCGCTTCCATCAGCGGCCCGCAGAGCCTGCCCGACCCTGGCGGCCCCTTGACGCTGACTGACGGCCAGGTCTGGCGCGATGCTGATTTTGGCTTCATCCTGCAGCCCGGCCCCAACCAGGCCATCATAGGCGACACGGCCTGGTTCGACGGCAACAGCGACGGACGCCAGCAGCGGGGAGAGCCAGGCATCGAGGGCCTGCAGATTTGCGCCACGCCCACCGCCGGCGGCGCGGTCATCTGCGGTCAGACCGACGCCAACGGTCATTTTCTGCTGGCCGTTGCGCCCGGCGTCTACAGCGTGGCGCCGCCCACGCCGCCGGCCGGTTTGCAGGCTACCGTGGCGGTGGGAACGCCGTTCTCCGTGACGGCAGGCGAGCAGGCGCTGGGCGTTGACTTGGGCTACGGCAACCCCACGGAAGCCCCGTTGGGCAGCATCGGCAACCTGGTTTTCAACGACGCCAATTACGATGGCGTTTTCGACACGGGCGATAGCCCGTTGGCCGGGGTGACGGTGGACATGATCCAGGACAGCAATGAAAATGACGCCTGGGATGCGGGCGAGCCGATCCTGGCGACGGTGACGACTAATGCCGCCCTGGATGCCAACAACGGGAATTACCACTTCCTGGGCGTTCCGGCCGGACGCTTCTTGATTCACGTCAGCGACACCAACGGGACTCTGCTGGATTACAATCAAGGCTCGCTGGGACAGCCTGACACCGATAACCACAGCCAGAGCGACCCGTATGTCGTGGTGTTGGCGAGCGGCGAGAGCAGCGTGCTGGCCGATTTTGGCTACTATGTCCGCATTCAGCCCAGCGTTGGGCTGATCGGCAATCAAGTGTGGGTGGACAGCGATGGCGATGGCTTGTACAACGCCGGCGGCAGCGATGAAGAACTGGCCGGCGTGAC
>JAYRVL010000277.1:0-2242 GCA_041918575.1 Anaerolineae bacterium
CGGCGCCGAACGCGAGCGGGCTGCGGCATGGCTGCAAGCAGTGGGCGAAACTCCTGCCATACAGCCCCAGATACAGCAGTCGGACGCCTTTTTCGATGCCTTCTTTTATGGCAACCGCTCGCAGGCGGTCATCATCATTTTCTGGTATCGCGACATGCAGCGCACGCAGGTTCAGGGAATGAGTTTCTTGTTGGATTACAACCCACCCTGGGACGGCGCGCTCAAAGACATTGCCCACTTGCCCCACAAAACAGTGTTGACGGCTATGCAGGAATACCTGGAGTTCTGGGAGAGGGACGGGATGCCGATGACGCGTATTGGTCCGGTTGAGGCCAAACGACTCGTTCTGCAAGCGTTGGCATGCAACCAGAGCAGCAACATCCGACTGCCGCTTGACCTGATCGTAAACCGCGCCAACTTTACCCGCTACGTATTGTCGCTGCCCGACGGGCCAGAGACGCCCCCATTCGACGAACACGATTTCGATACGCTCACCCAGACAGGACAGCGGCCCGAAGAGATCGCGTACTTCGAGCAGACCGTCGTTCGCCGTGCGCGTATGGAAGACGGCAGGGAGATACTGATCATGGGCGGTGGCCTGGAGGACGATTGGTAGGTGGAATTCTACTCCCAGGAAAATTAGTCGGGGATAAGATGCGCAGCGAACAAGCGATGTTCGATAAGATTAGCTATCAGATGCCGACCTTTGCCCAGCAGGGCAACCTGGTGCATTTTGCCGTCCACAAACAGCACATCGGCTTCTACCCGGCGCCGAGCGCCATCGAGGCGTTCCGAGAAGAACTGGCCGCCTATGAGAGTTCGAAGGGCGCGGTGAGGTTCCCATTCGGACAACCCCTCCCGCTGGATTTGATCGGCCGCATCGTCCGCTTCCGCGTGGCTGAGAATCTGCGCGCCGCGCAGACGAAGTCACGCCCCAGGCCTGCGCAACATGAACGCGCAGGCCACTAGTACCGGTCGGCGGAAGTCCGTCCATAGTTTGGAGTCGAGGGTTTATCCGGGGTCTCAGCGCCAAAACCGGCTCAAGCCGCGACTCCGGCGCACAAAAACCGCTGACGAATTTACGCCGTGCTGCACTAGAGTCGGCGCCGGGTCGTGCGTTTTTTGTGCAGCGGATGAAGACCCGCTGGGGAAGCGGCAACCCTCGCGGCTGCTGCGCCTGACACCAGAATTGGCAAAGCAGCCGCGAAGGTGTTTGGATGAACATCACAACTCGATCCACACCTTCCAGGCGGCGGGCACGTCGCCGCTGGCGATCAGGTAATTGGTGCGCGGGGTCTTCGGCTCGATCAACAGTTTCATGCCGGCCTCATGCGGGGTGCGATTGGCCTTGCGTTGATTGCAGCGACCGCAAGCCGCGACGGTGTTGCCCCAGGTGGAGGTTCCACCCTGCGACGTCGGGATGAGATGGTCTACGGTGAGGTCACGGGCGGCGTAGCGCCGACCGCAGTAGGCGCAGGTGAACTGGTCGCGCTCGAACACGCCGCGGCGCGTCCAGGCCGGCGTGCGGCGATGCGGGACGCGCGCGTAGAACTTCAAGCGCAGTACCTGCGGCACCGCCATCGTCTGCGCTGCGCTGGACACCGTGACGTGCTCGGCGCTGGCCGCCTCCGCACGACCGCGCAGCAGCAGCTTGACCGCGCGCGCTAGCGTCACCACGGTCAGTGGCTCGTAGGACGCGTTGAGCAGCAAGATGGATTGTGCTACCATACCGTTCACCTCCGATCGCGGGGCAACAAAAAAGCCGCCATTCTGGCGGCTCGTTGAGGGCAGACAGTCAAGAATAGAGAAAACTACTCTTCTCCTCCCACCCAGGCAGAGCCGCGCGCGCACGAACCCATGATCGGGAGTTCCGATCGCAGGTCGAACCAGGTTTCGTGTGCGCGACTGTAATTTATCATCTTCGTGCCTTTCTCTTGAGGCAGTATCCTACTCCAACGAACTTGACATGTCAAATTCAGGGTAACTGCTCAGCCTGCCTGGAATTCAGACAGGATTCGTAACTGCTCAGCCAGGCAGTGAGAATGGTCTCGATAGCGCCCGGAGCGCCCCCCTGCTCCCCAATCTTGGGGGAGCCGAATGTTTTTCCCCCCAGGATTGGGGGCAGGGGGGGCCGCCTGAGCAGTTACGTCTCATCACAGGCGAGGCTTTGTCACAGCACAACTGGGCGCTGGGGAGACCCTTCCCGGCGGACTTTGTTCTGTGCGAGATTTGTGTTCCAATA
>JAYRVL010000278.1:0-3165 GCA_041918575.1 Anaerolineae bacterium
AATACGCAAATTTGTCAATAGAATTGAGATGTTCTTGTGCTTCAAGACAGCGTTCTTGTGTTCAGAGTTCTTTGTCAGCAGCTTGTCGAATCTTGGGCACGATGATCTGGTTCAGGCAACCGCATACTGCATGTGCTCGACAAGCTTCTGTTGCAGCCATAAATTCGCTAACGTCTCGACCTGCACGCCGCGTCGGTGAGCCTGCTTTTCAAGCGCCATGAACAACTCAATCTCGATTGGCACAGCACACGCCATAGTAAACTCCACATCGGGCAGGTCAGGATTGTCGAATTCGGTGAAATCGTGGGTATCCCAGAACTCACCCACGCCTTCATCGGTATCTGCCTGTGAAATGTTGCTAAATTTACTTGCGTCCAATAGTGGTGTCATGGTATTCAACAACCTGTCGAATCGCGTCAATCACTAACGCGGTGTGTACGGGTTGTGGTTGCTGTGGTGTCAATTCTTATCTCAAGGCGCTGACATCAGGTGGGTGTAACTCAGGCGTTGTTTGATTCCAATAAAGAGCGATTCTTCGAGTTCGATACGTTCCTGAATGACGCGTGTGAGCCATTCCTCAACGCTTTTCGTGCGATGCAATTGCGCCAGGAACGTCGCCCGCATCGCCAAATCGCCGGGTAGTGACAACAATGCAGGTGTGCTGCGTTCGACCTGAATCAGCGGTTCCCAGGCTGCATCATCATCGGCCTGTGCAATGACAATCTGATCAATTTCTGATTCGGATAGCGTTGTGTTCGCCTTTGTGCTCATATATCCCATCCGGTAATGATGCGGACTACGTTTCCTGCCTTGAGTTGGAAGATAATCCTGAGTCGCCGTCCGCCCAATGTGCGTCCTACAAGCTGGAAACGATCGAGGTAAGATTTGTTGCGCCGAATCTCGAAATCTTGGAAAAAGCACTCGACGGCTTCCTCGAAAGTAATGTGGTGGGAGGCCAACTCATCATTATCTAAGTCGTATTCGAAGTCATCAGGAGTGAAACGCTGCCAATTTGTCACGAACTACGATACTCCTCTGCGCGGCAACGGGTATCAGTCAACGTCTTCACCTGCGGAGCCGATCTCGGTTCTTCCACGACCCTGAGTCTACAACCATCCTCATGAGTTGTCAAACAGCTCGATCGTGACCGGTCCCCCCGCTGCGCGCCGGCGCGTAACGGCGCCGGGCCGTCGTCATGATGACGCAGCCGCCGCGCCACGCGCACGCGCTGCACGGCGACGCCGCGTCCGCGACTTCCACCAGGTATCCTCGCTGCACCAGCGTTTGCAGCATCCCTGCGAGCGCCGCCTGGTTGATGTCCAGGCGCTGCGCCAGGTCATCCAGGCACAGCGCGGCCGTGCTTTGCTCCAGAATATCCAGGATCTCGTGCAGCATCAGGCGAACCCCGCCAGGCGACCCACCTGAAAGACGAGTACCGCTGCCAGATAGGCCATGCCGGTCTGATAGCCGGCTGAAAATGCGGCCCAGCGCCACCCAAACTCGGCCTTGATCGCGCCCAGGGTGGCCGCGCACGGCACATAGAGCAGGACGAACACCAGGTAGGAAAGCCCGCTGAGCGGCGTGAAATGCTGGCGCAGCGCGCTGCTCAGGGCCGTGTCGGTGGCCGGCGCGGCCGGCGCTATCCCGCCCAATCCGGGCAGCAGGCTCAACAGGGTGCGGCCGGCCTGCAGGGTCGCCTTGCCCAAACCGGTGACGATGCCCAGCAGCTCCGCGCCCACGTTGGCGTTGGACAGCGCCGGCGCGGCGGGCGCCTGCGGCGCGTAGATCTGCGCCAGGGTGCTGACCACCACCTCTTTGGCCGCCAGACCGGTGACCAGCGCGCCGGCCGCGTCCCAATGACCGAAGCCGGCCGGGGCCAGCAGCGGCGCCACCGCCTGGCTGATCTGGCCGAAAAGGCTGTGCCGCTGATCCTGTACGCCCCAGGGCAGGTTGAGCAGCAGCCAGATGACCAGGGAGGCCACCAGGATGAGGCTGCCGGCCTTGCGCACAAAATCGCTGACATTGGCCCACATGTGGACGCGCAGGCTGTGCCAGGTGGGCAGACGATAGGGCGGAAGCTCCAGCACGAACGCGCTGTCCGCCTGCTGGCGCAGCACCGTGTTGCTGAGGAGGAGACCGGCCAGCGCGGCCACCACAATTCCGGTCGCGTACAGCGCCCAGATCAGGGTGCCGGACTGCTCACGAAAGAAGGCCAGCCCAAATACCACGTAGACCGGCAGCCGTGCCGAGCAGGACATCAGCGGCACCAACAGCGCGGTCAGCACGCGGTCGCGGCGGTTTTCCAGGGTGCGCGTGGCGTAGATGGCAGGGACCGCGCAGCCGAAGCCCAGGATCATCGGCACGAACGATTTGCCGTGCAGTCCCATCCAGCTCATAGCCCGGTCCATGACAAAGGCCGCGCGCGCCATGTAGCCGCTGTCCTCGAGCAGTGACAGGAAGAAATAGAGCACCAGCAGGCCCGGCACGAAGGCCAGCACACTGCCCACGCCGGCCACAACCCCATCCACCAGCAGCGATTGCAGCCAGGCCGGCGCCTGCACCAGGCTCAAAAGCGCGCTGAGCCAACGCGCAATCGGCCCGTTGATGACCCCATCCACCCAATCGAGATAGGGGGTGGAGACATTCTGCACCAGGTGAAAGATCAGGTACATCATGCCCAGGAAGAAGGGGATGCCGAGCCAGCGGTGCGTGACCACGCCGTCAATGCGGTCGGTCAGGTCCAGGCGGGCCGGACGGGCCTGGCGGATGGCCTGACGCGCCAGGCCGCGCACAAAGCCATAGCGCTGATCGGTGATGGCGATGTCCACCTCATCGCCGTAGAACTGGCGCAGGCGCTGTTGACTGGCCTGCACGACCGGCAGCACAGGCGCAGGTGCGGCGGGCGCTGCGGCGGGCTGCATCAGCGCCAGCGGCAGCTCGCCCTCGCCCTCCAACAGCTTGAGCGCGACCCAGCGCGTGAGCGGCGATGCCTGGTCGTCCACACCAGCCGCCGGCGCCGGCAGACTGCGAGCATAGGCTGCGCCGACGTGGGCAATTTCAGCCTCGATCTCACGGCCGTAATCGAGGCGAAACGCAGGGCGCGCATCCTCCGGCGCCTGGGCGGCCCTCTGCACGCTGCTCAGCAGCTCATCCAGCCCGCTGCCG
>JAYRVL010000279.1:0-7172 GCA_041918575.1 Anaerolineae bacterium
CACCGCCGCACGAATGGCCGATAGCTGCTGCAAGATCGCCCGGCAATCGCGATCATCGTCCAGCATGTGCTGAACACCTCGCACCTGACCTTCGATCCGTTTCAGGCGCCGGTGCAGATCACCCTTGACTTCGCTATTACTAATTGGCATTCGCTACCTCAACTACAATACTGGGGTATAGTATATCACACCGCATGGATGTTGTCAAATGGAGAGGCGGAGATAGAATGAAGAAGATCCTTGCGCCCTTGCGTCCTGGCATCTTGGCGTTAAAAATTCAACGCAAGGGCGCAAAGACGCAGGGACGCAGAGATAGAATGAAGAAGACCCTTGCGTCCTGGCGTTAAAATTCAACGCAAGGACGCAAGACGCAGAAGATGCGGGATGGTCGGAGACTAGGGTGTGGCTTCCGTACTCACGACCGTTTGCGCCACCGCGCTGTTGTCGCCCAGGTCAGGGTCGGGTTCGGCTGCGGTCACGGTCACGGTGTTGGTCAGCATACCGGCCGCGCCGGTCGTAATCACGATGCGGACCTGGATGCTGGCCTGGCTGGCGAGCGCGCCCAGGTTGCAGCTCACCACGCCGCCGACCTCACTGCAGGTTCCCTGATCGGGGATGGCCGTCATGAAGGTCACGCCGGCCGGCAGCGGGTCGCTCAAGACAACCGCGGTTGCGCCCAGCGGGCCGTAGTTGGTAATCGTGACTGTGTAGGTGATCACCGCGCCGGGCGGCGCCGGGTCGGGCGCGTCCGCGATGGCAAGCGCCAGGTCGGCATCGGTCGGCGAAACGCAGAGGTCCTTGCGCAGCCAGGGGTCATAGAGCACATTGCTGCTGACGCCATTGCCGCTGCCCGGCCCACTGCCGCCGGGGCCATCCGCCGCGCCCCACCAGTTGTAGCGCGCGTCCACAGGACTGGCGCTCGTGTTGCGCAGGCCGTAGCTGCCATTGCCGCTGAGCGCCGCGCCGAGCACATCGAAAGCGCCGCCGGTGATGTAAACCCCGTCGCTGCCGTTGCTCGAAGCGCCGCCGCAGCGCATACTGGCCTGGCCGTTGTGAAGGCGCAGGCCGTAGCCGCTGTTGCCGTCGAAGGCCGCGCCGCTGAGGGTGATTTGCGAGCCGGCGCCCGTCGCGTAGAAGCCGTAGTCCGCGCTGTTGTTGCCGTTGCTGGTGAAGAGGGTGTTGCTGATCGTCACGTGACTGTTGTCCACGTACAAGCCGTAGTCCGCGTACTGATACGCGCCGGAGGTGGCCTGCACCAGGCTCACCGTGCTCTCCTCCAGGCGCACCTCGCCCGCCAGCACGTTGCGCGCCGCAAGGTTGCTCCCCGGCGAGTTGGGGGCCGTGCCCAGGATGCTGTTGCCGTTGCCCGCCCGCTTCACCGTCGCGTAACGCAGATGCCCCGCGCCGCCGTCGAACACCAGCCCCTGCCATTGATCGCGGCCGCTGTCCACATCCGAAGTGAAGGTGATCGGCTGGCCCGGCTCGCCGATCGCCGCCAGGTATCCCAGCACGCGCAGCTCCGCACCGACACGGCCACGCACCGTCACCCCGGGCTGCACCGTCAGGGTGACGCCCTGTCCCACGATGAAGTCATCCGCCAGTTCGTAGCCCGCGAAGCCCGTGTGCGCCGTCAGCGTCGGCCCGTAGGCCAGCGCGCCTCCTGCGATCAACACGCGATCGTTGCTGTTGCCGCTGAAGCTGTTACCGCTCAGCGTCATCGTACTCGACGCCCCCTTGATGGTCATCGCGTAGTCCGCGCCGTCATTGCCGTTGTTGCTGAACAGCGTGTTGCTGATCGTCACATGGCTGCTGTCCACGTACAGACCGTAGTCCGCATAGTGATACGCGCCAGACGTCGCACGCACCCCGCTTACCACACTCTCCTCCAGCCGCACCTCGCCGGTCAGCACGTTACGCACCGCGATGTTGCTCCCCGGTGAACTGTTCGCCGTCCCCAGGATGCTGTTGCCATTCCCCGCATAGCGCACCGTCGCCTGCCGCAGATACCCCGTGCCGCCGTCGAACACCAGCCCTCGCCACTGATCGCCGCCGTTGTCGGTATCGGAGGTGAAGACGATCGGCTGCCCGACCGTGCCCTGCGCATCCAGGTGTCCCAGCACCGTCAGCTCTGCCGCGTCGCGGCCCCGCACGATCACCCCCGGCTCGACCGTCAACGTCACCGTCGCCGGTACTGTCACGCTGCTCGGCAGCTCGTAGCCGGTCAGCCCGTCCTGGTAGCGCAGGATCGCCCCAGGCACGACCGCGCCGCCCGCCACCACCACCCGGTTGCGCGTGCCGCCCCCAAACGTGTTGCCGCTGACCTGCTGCACCAGCGCCGCCGGCACGCCCACATCCCACGCCGCATTGGCCTGGAAGCTGTTCCCCACTACCGTGATCTCGCTATTTCCTCCGGTGACATAGAGTGCATAATCCGCACTGTCGTTGCCGTTGTTCGTGAACAGACTGTTGCTCACCACCACCCGGCTGTTCAGCGCATACAGTCCGTAGTCCGCATACTGATACGCGCCATCGGTGGCCAGAACATCGCTCACCACACTCTCCTCCAGCCGCACCTCGCCCGCCAGCACGTTGCGCAGCGCAAGGTTGCTGCCCGGCGAACTGCTCGCCGTGCCCAGGATGCTGTTGCCGTTGCCCGCCCGCTTCACCGTCACGTAGCGCAGATGCCCCGCGCCGCCGTCGAACACCAGCCCCTGCCATTGATCGCGGCCGTTGTCCGTCTCCGACGTGAACACGATCGGTTGCCCGGCCGTGCCTTGCGCATCCAGGTGGCCCAACACGCGCAGCTCGCTGTTGGTGCGCCCCTTGACGATCGTGTCAGGCGCAATGGTCAGCGTCACCCCGCTGGTAACGACCACGTCCGCGGTCAGGACGTAGTATTGGCCGCGCCAGGTGGCGTCCTGGGTGATGACGCCGCTGACATAGGCGGGAGTGACGCTGGCGGTTTCATCGAGGTAGTTATCGGTCAGGTTCGTGTCCGGTTCATCGGCCTGCACGCTGGCGCTGTGAACGATGCTGCCGGTGTAGAAAGGCGCGAAGTGGGTCGAGACGGTCGCGAACGCGCCGGGCGCCAGCGCGCCCAGGGAACAGGTCGCGACGCTGCCATTGAGCGTACAGGTTCCCTGGCTGGCGGTCGGCAGGGTGGCTTCGACGCCGGCGATGGGCAGGGCATCGCTGAGCGTCACGTTGGTGGCCGCGTTGGCGCCGTTGTTCGTGATGGTGAGGGTGAAGCTCGTCGTCGCGCCGATCTGAATGGAGGCGGGCAGGCCGGTGGTGGTGAGCGTCAGGTTGACCGGGGGCGGCGGGGGCGGCAGCGTGATCAGGCTGACCGTGACCGGCGCGGTCCAGGTCGCGTTGCCGCCCGTGTCGCTGGCGCGGGCGCGGATGCTGAAGGTCGAAGCCGAGAGGGGTGGCGTCGTGAAGTAATAGGCGAAGGGGTAGGCGCCGTCCGTAGCCACCTTCTGCCCATCCAGGTAGAACTCGACATTGCGCACCTGGACATCATCACTGACCGTGGCGCCGATCCAGGATGGGGTGTTGGCCGGCGCCTGCGCGGGGTTGAGGGAGAAGCCGGCCGCCAGGTCAATCGTGGGCGGCGCGCCCTGGCTGTCGTACGCCAGGTAGTTGATGACCTGCAGGCCGCTGTTGTGATCGGCCACGTAGGCCAGGCCATTGTAGAGCGCCACCGCGTCGGCATGGCCGGGGGTCAGGATCGTCGCCAGGAACTGATTGGTCACGGCCGGATTGCTGACATCGTAGAGCGAAACATCGTGCGAGCCGTCGTAGCCCAAGGTAGCGCCCACGGCCGCCACGCCCAGGCCCGCGCCGTTGTCCACGATCTGACGCCAGCCGAACTGCGCGCTGTTGCTGGCGGCCACGAGCACGGGCCGGCCAGGGTTCGCCAAGCTGAAGGTGTTGTAACCCTTGTTGTGGATGGTGTACAGCGTGCTCAGCCCCACGAAGAGGCGCTTGTTGCCAACGGCCACATACGGCGAGGGCGCCACGCCGGTCAGCGACATGGCCCCTTGATCCGGGAGCAGGGTAAAGACACGGTCGTTCACCAGCGCGTAGAGGTAATCGCCGCTCAGCCCCAGGTCGTTGATGCCGACCGTGGTCAGGGTGGTCTGGTTGAGAACGGCGCCGGTGGTCATATCCACGGCAACCACGTGGCCGTTGGCAAGACCGGCATAGGCGATGTCGCCGCCGGCTGCCACGGCGTTGACCGCGCTGCCCAGGGAAACCTGGTGCAGGATGTGGGCCGCGGTCGGGTCGCTGACATCCAGGATGGCCAGGCCCGCGCTGCCGTCGGCGACTGCCACATAGCGGGCGGCGCAGGCCACGCGCAGCCCGCTACCCGGCGTGTTCACCTGGGCAATGATCGTTGGATTCACGCCGCGGTAGATGTTGAACAGTGCAATCCCGCTGGCGGAGTCGGCGACAGCCACCAGGTCATTGAAGGCGCAGACATCCACGGCCGTCCCCGGTGTGTCCGCGCTGGCGATGATGCCGGTGCGGGCCGGCAGGCCGCTGAGCGGATCGGTGTTCTGCTGAATTTCGGCCCAGTCGCTGATGCCATCGCCGTCGCTGTCAGGATTCGAGAGCGAAGTGCCTACGACCGCTTCGGCCACATCGGGCAGGCCGTCGCCATCCGTATCGGTTTCGATCTCCAGGGGGTAGAGCAGCACCTGGGGAATGTTGGTCACGCGGCCGGAGCGTTCAGAGACGAAGGAAACGTAGCCGTAGCTGAAAGTCGTAGGGTCGAAGTAGGAGACGCGGAAGAAGGTGTTGGGCGCGATGGCCGCAATGTCGAAACGGCCGTCGCGGCGCATGCGGCCACGCAAGACCGGGCTGCCGCCCTCGCCGCCCGACTCCAGGCGGTAGTAGAGGCGTGAACGGTCGCTGATGTCGTCCGGCGCGGCCAGGCGCGCGGTGGTGACGGCGCGGAACTCGGTGAAGGTTGCCAGGTAGCTGAACTGCGAGCTGTTGCCGGCCAGTTCCAACTGCGCAATGGCGTCCAGCACGCGGGTGATGGTCGTTGCCAACGCCTCGCGGTCAATGAAATCGCTGCGTCCGGCCTGGGCGTGCGTGAAGAGGCCCTGGTTCCACAGGTCAACGGTCAGGTTGAGCCGGTCAATCAGCGCCTGCACATCGCCCTGGGCCAGGCCGACTGGCCGCGGCAGGGCCAGGATGGCGGCCGCCTCGCCTGGATCAATCTGAAGCCCGCCGGCCGAGTTTTGCGCGGTCGCGGCGTAGGTTAGCACCAGGATGGCCTGAATCTGCTGGTCAATGAGGATCGAAGCGTCGGGCGGGCCGATACCGGTCTGCACGCTCGTCCACGCGGCCGATCCGGTGGTCGTGACCACGTAATCCTGGAACGTGGTCATCAGGTCGAGCTGCGCCAGGTAATGCACATCGGTGGGGCCGCTAAACGAGAGCGAGTTGAGCTGCCGGGGCGTGCCGAACAACCGGTTTTGGTTGGCGTCCTGGCCGTTGTACAGGATGCCGTTGTTGGATCCCCAGTTGATGTCCATGTCCACGGTGGCGGCCGAACGCCGTTCCAGGGTGCGCAGCGCGTCCTCGCTCATTTCGCCGCCGGGCCAGGGGCCGCCATCGTTGTTGGCCGTGTCCATGATCTCGTTGGCCGCGTTCATCAGCACAAGGCGCTCACCGTAGGTGCTGAGCGCGCCGCTGAAAATCTGGTCGGCGGTGATGTCGGAGAGGGTGTTGTCGTCGTCGCGTTCCAGGAGATAGTAACCGTTCGCGGCAATCGTGCCGGTCAAGGCAATCAAGGGGACATTGCCCGAGCCGGCCAGGGTCCAGCCGGCAAGGTCAATCGCGTAGTTGCGCGTGTTGTAGAGTTCGATCCACTGATCCGCAAACGACGCGGCCGTGCCGGCCCAGGCCACCTCGTTGATGACGACGGTGAGCGCGTTGTTGCTGGGCACGCCGGGGGTGGCGGTCGGCGTCGGCGTGCGCGTGGGGGTGCGCGTGGGCGTGAACGTGCGGGTGGCCGTCGGCGTATGGGTGGGTGGGCGCGTGGGCGTGGCGGTGGGCGGTGGGGTGAACGTGGCCGTTGCGCCTGGCGGAGGCGTGTCGGTGGGCGTGGATGACGGGCCTGGCGTAAAGGTGAAGGTAGGCGTGGCGGTGGGCGGCGGGGTGGGGGTATCGGTTGGCTCCGGCGTGTCGGTCGGTTCGGGCGTGTCGGTTGGCTCCGGCGTGTCGGTTGGTTCGGGGGTGTCGGTGGGTTCGGGGGTGTCGGTCGGCGGCGGCGGTGTGGGCCGCGGCGGCCGCGGGGGCGGATTGGAGTCAGGCTGACAGCCGCAGGCATCGGCCAGGCCGGCCGCGCCCATGCCGCAGTCAATCAACCGCGAGATCTTGTCGAAGCCCGCGCAGCCGGAGATGCCGCTGGCGATGTTGCTGCCGGCGCTCATGGCGCAGGCTCGCCAATCGGACGCCAGAACGCAATCGCGACCGGTGGCGAAGGCGCCGTAGAGGCCGCCGCCAATACAGCCGAGGGGCGTGAAGGCCATGGCGCAGTCGGCCGCGGCCGTGTACGCGCCCCAGGCGCAGCCGGCCGCATCACGCTCGCAGGGCGGGCCGTCATCGCCCGAATCGGGCGGCGTGCCGGGCATGCTGCCGTGCCAGCCAGGCGCAATGATGCCTTCGCCGGGGTCGGTGCAAACGACCGCGCCATCGGCGGAGACGTGCATGCCGCCCACGACCTGGAACTCGCCAATGTCATGGTTGAAACTCCACAGCGCGCTTTCCGCGCCGGGCGGCAGGGGCTGGCCGGTGGCCGGCAGGGGCAGGTTGGGGAAACAGGCCGCAACCGGCAGGTCGAAGTTGCTCGGGCCGCTGGTCTGCACGGTGATGACGATGGGCAGGTCGAGGCCGGGCGGCAAGGGGCCGGGCAGGCGGTCGGCGGGCACCGGCGCCATGCCAACCAGGCCGCCGCGCACGCCGTTGTCGGCAAACAGGTTGTTGGGGGGGACAACGATGTGCGCCAGGGCAAACTCAGGGTGCGCCGCGATGACCGAGGGGGCCACGGTGATCGTGGTCGGCTCGGTGGCGCTGATGTTTTGCAGGGTGCCAGGCTCGATGAGGGGCAGGTAGACGTTGCCGATGTCGGTGGTGTCGCCGGGGACCGAATCCCA
>JAYRVL010000280.1:0-4872 GCA_041918575.1 Anaerolineae bacterium
ATTTGGACAGGATGAACAGGATGTACAGGATTCTTGCTCTGTGGTGTGCAAAACTATCGGCGCGAGAGTTCGAATATCCTGTCAATCCTGTGAATCCTGTCTGAATTCCAGGCAGGCTGAATAGTTACGAGAACACAGTGTGAATCTGTGTCAATCCGTGTCCAACATTATTGGAGGAGCACATGACCAACACCACCCCACCATCGCTACCATCAGCCCCGCTGGCGCCGCTGATTCCCCGGCGGCGCCCCTTTCAGCCCCCACAGATCATCCTCGAGCGCGAACTGAAGGCCCTGGCGCAGGGGCTGGGGCCATTTAGCGGCTCGCCCTGAGAAGCAAAGGTGATAATGTCAGGGGCGCAAAGGCATGAAAACTGGTGTCCATCTGTGTTGATCCGTGGTCCCGGTTTTGAGCAATAGGTATAACGTCAGGAGGAATCCAATGAAATCATCTATCAAAAACCTGTCGAGGGCTGCGCTGCTCATCTGCGGCGTGTGGCTGTTTCTGGTGACGACGAGCGGGGTGCATGCCCAGGGCAGCGGCGTCAAACCGATTCGGCTGGTCAGCGGCAACATCATACCAGACATCGTCACGCCCGCCCAAGCCAAAGTCGCGGCCGGCGCCAGTTTCGACAGCAAGACCTTCAAGTTGATCCAGTTCGCCCAGATCCCGAGCGACCGCGAACGGCAACAGTGGGGGGCCGCAGGACTGCTTCTCGTAGACTATCTCCCCGACGATACCTATTTCGCCGTCATCGAACAGGGCTTCGATCTGGATCGCCTCACCGACCAGGCGATCACGATCATCGAGGTCGCGGACATCTTCCGTTTCGAGCCGTCGCTGGCCGCGTTGATCGCCCAGGGCGGCGCCGCGGACCGGCTGGTGATCAGCTACTACGCCGGCCTGGACGCACGCAAGGTGATGGCCGCCCTGCAAGCCCGGGGCGTCGCCATCCAGGCTCAGCGCGACTACTCGCGCCAGTTGGACATCACGCTCGATCCGGCGCGGCTGCGCGAGGTCCTGGCGCTGCCCTTCATTCAGTTCGCCGGGCTGCCGCCCGCAGAACCGACGCTGGACGGCTACGATCACCGCAACGCCAGCGGCCGCTCCAACTACCTGAACACCGGCTATAACAGCCTGAACTACAACGGCGCCGGCGTGGTGGTCGCCATCGGCGAAGGCGGCACGGTGGACAGCCTGGTGGATGTCAAGGGCCGGCTGACCGAGATGGAATCAGGCGCTTCGTCCAGCCACAAGATCGGCGTCATGCAGAATGCGGGCGGCGCGGGCAATCTCGACCCGTCCAACCGCAACAATGCCTGGGGCGCGACGTTTCTCAGCGCCGTCGGCACGCCCGACTACGCGGCCCTCTACGCTTCGCACACTCTGCGCTACACCAATCACTCCTACGGTTATGCGATCAGCGGCGGCTACGATCAATCGGCAAGGGATCATGACCTGCGCATCGCCTCCTACCCGAACCACCTGGTCATCTACTCCTCCGGCAATTCGGGCGATATGCAGGGATACGCACCGTACAACTTCGCCGGCTGCCCTGGCAATCCCGCGGACTGTTGGGCCAACATCACCGGGCAGGTGAAACAGAACAAGAACATGTTTGCCATCGGCGCGCTCAATTCGGTGGACGCCATCACCAGCTTCAGCAGCCGCGGCCCCATGTACGATGGCCGCATCATTCCGCAGTTGGCGATCGAAGGCATCGAAGGGACGTCCGACGCCGCTCCAAAGATCACCGGCGAAGTGGCGATGCTGGCCCAGGTGTACAAAGCCAAGAACAGCGGCGCGGAACCACCGTCTTCCCTCCTCAGGGCCATCCTGATGAACACAGCCGATGACCTGGGCAACACCGGGCCTGATTTCAAGCACGGCTATGGCCGGCCCAATCTGCGCCGCGCCTATAACGTCATTGACACTGCCCAATTCCTGACCGGTTCCGTTTCCAACGGTGGTACGAACTCCCACACTCTCACCGTGCCCGCCAACACCAAACAGGTGCGCGTGATGATCGTCTGGCCCGACGTGGCCGCAGCCGTGAGCGCCAACCCGGCCATTGTCAACAATCTCAATCTGCTGGCGAAAGATCCCTCGCTGACCAGCTACAACCCCTGGGTATTGGATCATACGGCCAACGCGGCCAGTCTCGATACGGCCGCCACCCGCGGCGTGGACAGCCGGAACACCATCGAACAGGTGACCGTGGACGATCCGGCATCCGGCAGTTGGACCATCGAGGTCAACGGCGCCAGCGTGCCCACCGGCCCGCAGACCTACTATCTGACCTACGAATTTCTGGCCGATGAGCTGACCATGGCCTTCCCGCTCAAAGACCATCGCTTCGTGCCGGGCATTATCTACTATCTCAAATGGGACAGCTACGGCGCCAGCGGCACGTTCAGCCTCGACTACCGGCTGGATGGCGGCAGTTGGACGAGCATCGTCAGCGGCTACAGCGCCACGAGCCGCACCTACTCGTGGACTGCGCCCAGCGTGACCGGCATTCACACGATCGAGTTCCGGGTGCAGCGCAGCGCGCTCACCGCGACCAGCGACGTGAACTACATCGGCAGCGTGCCGCAGAATCTCGCCCTGAGTTGGGCCTGCTCTGACGCGGTCAAACTGACCTGGAGCGCGGTCTCTGGGGCCACGAGTTACAAGGTGTACCGGCTGGGAACGCAGGTGATGGAGGAAGTCAGCAGCGGCATCACCTTCGACGGCGCGTCCGCGCTGCTGACCGGGCAGAGCACCACCGAGACCGAGTACTACGCGGTGAGCGCGGTGACCGGTTCGTATGAAGGGCTGCGCACTGCGGCGCTGACCAAGTCAGTGGGCGACTATCTGTGCTTCAACGTCAGAACCACGGTTGCAGGTTCGGTGGATAAGACAGACATCACACTGAAGGGACTTGTCAACCCGCACAATGCCACTTTGACCAATGTGCATTTCGAGTACGGGCCGACGACAGCCTACGGTTCTTCGTCTTCGAATATCACGATTTCCGCCACGGGCCACACAGAAGAGGCTGTAAGCAGTGCGATTGCCTCAACCTTGAGCAGCCGAACTGATGTGCTCCATTACAGGCTGGTAGCCACGAAAGATGGCGCCACTACGGTTTATGGCGATGACCAGGAAGTTCGCCTGGCGCCCGGCAACGACTTCACCTTCGACGGCACGAACGACTACATCGATGTCAGCAGTCACGCGACTCTCCCCATCTACCGGAGCGGAGCAGGGACGGGTTATTCCATTGCGATGTGGGTGAAAGGTAGTCCGCTGAATGGCGCGAATTTGTATAGCGAAGCAGCCAGTTCCGGCTCGGCCAGGTTCTCCCTGCAAACGTATACGAATGGTCTACTCTGGGCTTACATCGTAGATGACAATGGCGTTGTACGTCAAAGCGCTCTCTATTACGGTGGAACGCTCTTCGATAATACCTGGCACCATTTCGTATGGGTAGATTCAAATGGTTCTGTGATCACGTATCTCGATGGCAATCAGGCCGGTACAGCCACCTATACACCCGGTTCGATGTCACTGAATCGGGCCAGCATGGGCGCGCTGTTGGCCGGTTCGGCGTCTCAGTTCTTCAACGGCAGGATGGATGAAGTGAGCGTCTGGGATAAGGTGTTGAGCGTGACGGAAATCCGGGACCTGATGCACCAGCCACTGCAGGGCAATGAAACCAACCTGAAAGCCTATTACTATTTGGATGACGTCGCCACCCGCGTCTTCGATGTAGTGAGCGGCGGGGAAGCGACGATTGCCGGCGGCGGCAGCAAAACATCCTCGGTCATTCCTTTTGGTGTGGGAACTGAATTCACGGCGCCAGAAGCCGCAGGCACTGTGACCTTCACCGGGACCGGCTTGGTCGCGAACTACAGCAGTCAGGCCGGGGCCACGGTCATCGTTTCGCGCATCGATGTCGAGCCGAACACCACCAGCGGCTTGCCTGGCAGCGGCGTCATCTTCGACAATCAATACTGGGTCGTGCATCGTCATGGGACGGGTAGTTTCTCCGCCAGCGTGACCTTCACCGTTTCCGAGGACTTGACCGCGGCAGATCAGAGCACGCCAGGTCAGATCCAGTTGTACGGCCGCGACAAGGGCACGGATGGGAGTTGGAGCTTCTTGGCCGCAGCCAGCAGCGTGAATGCAGCCAGCGAGCAGGCCACCTTCGACGGGATCACTGCGTTCAATAAGCAGTTCATGCTCTTCAGGAGTACAGATCCGTTCATCGCCACCAATCCAACCAGCCTGTCGTTTCGGAATATCAAGGTGGGCTGCGGTGATCAGCAGTCCACCTATCAATTGTCGGGCATTAACCTGACGGCGAATCTGAATGTGACGCCGCCTGCCGGCTTCCTGGTGTCAACCGACGGCAGCAACTTCACGTCCTCCCTGTCCTTGACTCCTTCCGGTGGATCGGTTTCGACCACGGTTTACGTGCGCCTTGCATCCTCGTCAGCAGGCGCCTACTCCGGCAATGTCGCCAACAGCAGCACCGGCGCCACAACGGCCAATGTCACTATCCCGCAGGTCGAGGTGCTCAATGTGGCGGACTACGCGAGCCGGGCAATGACGTTCAACGGCTCGAACCAATACCTGGATGTGCTGAACTTCAACTGGAACCCCAATAGCGTCTTCACCGTGGAGTGGTGGCTGAAGCCCAACACCCGCACCAACTACAACCAGAGCATGGGCAACGGCTGGGGCAGTTGGACGTTCCATGCCAACAGCGACGGGTCGTTCAGTTCTGGCACGCAAAACAATGGCAACTCCCGCATCAACTCCGCGGCGGGCGCGCTCGTCCTGAACGAGTGGCAGCACTTCGCCTATGTCCTGAACGGGACCACA
>JAYRVL010000281.1:0-6735 GCA_041918575.1 Anaerolineae bacterium
CTGCTCGAAGAAGGATTGGCCGAGGCCCATGGAGACGCCGCCGTGAATCTGTCCCTCCACGATCAGCGGGTTGAGCACCGTGCCGCAGTCATGGGACATGACGAAGCGCTGAATGTGAACCAGCATCGTCTCCACATCCACCTCGACGATCATCGCCGCCGCGCCGCTGGCCGTGGCGCCGTACTGCGGGCCAAAGTATTGCGTGGATTCCAGGCCAGGCTCGGTACCCGGCTCGACCGAACCGCGCATCGGGTTGGCCTTGATTGCCAGCTCGGCCAGGCTGATGGCCTGTTCGGGCAGGTCGGCCACGCGCACCTGGCCGTCCGCCAGCTCCTACACCTCTTCGGGCGTGTTGAGCAGTTTGCTCGCCAGTTTCAAGATCTTGCCGCGCACCACCAGCGCGGCCGCGTTGACCGCGTTACCGGCCACCACCGCGCCCCGGCTGGCAAAGGTACCGGTGCCCCAATGGAACTGCGCGGTATCGCCGGTGACGACATGCACATCGCGCGGGCTGACCCCCAGGTGTTCGGCAGCCACCTGCGCAAAGGAGGTAAAATGCCCCTGCCCCTGCGTGCCCACGCCGGTCGCCAGGTTGATCTTGCCGCTGTTCGCGACGGTGATGCGCGCGCCTTCGTAAGGGCCTACGCCGCCGCTCTCCGTGAAGCAGGCCAGGCCAATGCCGACCTGCCTGCCCTGGCTGCGCAGCCGCGGCTGCTCGGTGCGCACGAACTGGTCGTAGCCGATCATCTCCTTGGCCAGTTGCAGGGTGGCCGGGAAATTGGCGCTGTCATAGATCTGTTCGGTGAAGTCTTGACCGATGATTGTCTGATGGAAGGGGAACGCGTCCGGCGGAATCATGTTAATGCGGCGCAGCTCCGTGGGGTCCATGTGCAGCTCGCGTGCGGCCGCGTCCATGATGCGCTCCATGACGAAGACGCCCTGCGGCCGCCCGGCCCCGCGCACCGGTGTGACGATCATCTTGTTGGTGAAAACGACTTTGTATTCGGTGTGAAAATTGGGGATGTTGTACGGCCCCATGGTGTGCGTCTGCGTGTTGAGCGGCACCGTCAAGGCATACGGATCATAGGCGCCGGTGTCGTGCAGAAAAACATCCTTCAAGCCCAGGATTTTGCCGTCGCGGGTCAGCGCTATTTCCACCTCATGCACCTGGCTGCGCTCCTGCGTGGTGCAGACGAAATTCTCCGCGCGGTCCTCGATCCATTTGATGGGCCGGCCGAGTTTGCGCGTGGCCCAACAGAGCAGCACCTCTTCGGGTTGGGCGAGCATGATCTTGGGGCCGAAGCCGCCGCCGACAAAGGGCGCGATCACACGCACGTCGGTTTCGGGAAGGCCGAGTATGCCCGCCATCACGTTGCGCAGGGCGATGGGCGCCTGGGTCGTGGCCCACATCGTCAACTGCTGCATCTTGGGGTCCCACCAGGCCACATAGCCGCGATTTTCCAGCGCCGCGGCCGCGCCGCGATCCACGGAGATGCGTCGGCGCACCACAACATCGGCGCGTGCGCGGGCTTCCGCGTAATGGCCCTTGTGCTGCACCACGTGCGCGGCCAGGTTGGACGGCAAATCATCATGCACCAGCGCTGAGCCTGGCTCCAACGCCTGCTCCAGCTCGGTCACCGCATCCAGCGGGTCCATGTCGAGCAGGATATCGGCCAGGGCATCTTCGGCGGTGTAGCGGCTGTCCGCGATGACCACGGCCAACGGTTCGCCCACGTGCCGCGCTTTGTCTTTGACCAGGGGAATCTGGGTGCGTTTGTTGAAGATCAGGCCGGGGATGGAATGGGGCGCGGGAACGAGGAGCGGGCCGGGGCGCCAGAAGTCGCCCATGTCTTCCGCAGTGTAAACCGCGACCACGCCGGGATGGACGCGCGCCGCGCTAACATCCATGCTGCGCAGGCGGGCGTGCGCGTAGTCGCTGCGCAAGAACGCGGCGTGCAGCATGCCCGGCATCTGAACGTCGTCAACGAACAGGGCCTGGCCCGTCAGCAGCCGGGGGTCTTCGTTGCGCCGAATGCGCTGGCCGATGTATTGGTTGCTCATGGCAATTGACTCCACTCCGTGTGGGCGCGGCCAGGGGCCTACGCCGGCGCCACCTGGCTGGCCGCCAGTTGAACGGCTTCGACGATGTGCTGGTAGCCGGTGCAGCGGCAGAGATTGCCCGAAATGGCCTCCCGAATCTCCAATTCGGTGGGCTGCGGGTTTTCGGCCAGGAACGGGACCAGGGTCATCAGAAAGCCGGGGGTGCAAAAGCCGCACTGCAGCGCGTGCTTTTCCTGGAAAGCCGCCTGCAAGGGATGCAGGTGATCGGGCGTGCCCAGGCTTTCGACGGTTAGAATCTCGTGGCCCTGGGCCTGCACCGCGAACATCAGACAGGAGCGCACCGGTTTGCCATCGAAAAGCACGGTGCAAGTGCCGCAGACGCCGTGTTCGCAGCCAACGTGGGTGCCGGTCAGATTTAGTTCGTGGCGCAGGAAGTCGGCCAGCAGCAGCCGCGGTTCGACGAAGCGTTCGTAACGGGCGCCGTTGACGGTCACGGTGACAGGAATGGTTTGAGTCATGAAGGCTCCTTGGGTCACGTCGGGGTCAGGCTGGCAGGATTTCGTGCAAGACCCGACGGGTCAGCACTTCGATCAGGTGTCGGCGGTACGCGGCCGAGGCGTGGATGTCGCCGCCGGGATCCACGTCGAAGCGGGCGGCGGCCTCCGCGGCTGCGGCAATCACGCCGGCCGAAGGGACCTGGCCGAGCAGGGCTTTGGCGGCCTGCAGACCGATCATCGGTTTTTCGCCGGCGCCGAGAAAGACGAGCCGTGCGAACTGACAGCGGTTGCGCTCGTCCAGCGCCACGATGGCGGCCACACCGGCCAGGGGAAAGGCGCCGTGTTGGCGGGATACCTGCTGATAGCCCACGCGATGACGCGGCGGCAGCGGCGGCAGCGTCACCTCCAGCAGCATCTCGTTGGCTTCCAGGACCGTGGTGAAGAGCGAAACAAAGAAATCGTCTGCGCTCACCCAGCGTTCGCCGTCGCTGTTCTTGATGTGTAAACGCGCCTGCAGGGCCAGGACCGCGGCGGGCCAATGTGCGGAGGGGTCGGCATGCGCCAGGCTGCCTCCGAAGGCGCCGCGATGACGAATCTGAGAATGGGCGATGTGGGGCGCGATGGCGCGCAGCAGCGGCGCACGCGCCGCGACCAGCGGATCGTGCTCGATGGTGCTGTGGCGGGTCATGGCGCCGATAGCCAGGCCGCCATCAGCCTGCGGCCGCACATAGGCCAGGGCGGGGATGGCGTTGAGATCAATCAGGACGGCCGGCTGGGCCAGGCGAAAGTTCATGGCGGGGATGAGGCTCTGCCCGCCGGCCAGGAGTTTGGCGTCGAAGCCGTGCTGGCTCAGGAGCGTCAGCGCTTCGTCGGCGCTGCCGGGAGCAAAGTAGGTAAATGGCGCTGGCTTCATCTAGGTTGTGCCTCCACTGCTGCGAGATCCGCGGCGGGCGCTGGCGTCATTCAAGAACGGCATCGTCACTCCCCTGCCTCGAAGGCCACGAAGCGCGCCCACATGGACTCGGCTTCCATCGCCTTTTGCGGATAGCAGCCGATGTAATAGCGGCCGCTGGGCAGATCGAGCAGGTCGCCGGCCAGGTTTTCGGCATGCACGATCCGTTTGGGGAAGAGATTGAGGTGCATGTCCTGATAGTAGGTGTCGAGCGGATACATTTCGTCCCAGTCTTTGCCAAAATCACGGATCAGCTTGGTGTTGGCCTCCGCAAAAGTCTTCGGATGCCAGATGCGCATGATCGTGTTCATCGGGTGGTCCGCGCTGACCGCATCCACGCCGATCCACTTGATGCGCATGTCGGTGACCCACTTCGAGAAGTCGGGCGACGGGCCTGGGTGTTTGACCATGTAGCGGAACTCGTCTGCGTCGGGGCTGTACCAGCCGTATTTGGCCCAACCTGTCTTGATGATCAGAATGTCGCCCGGCCGAATGTCCACGACTTGTTGAATCATCTGGGGTGTATAAACACTGGCATCGCTGACAAGATGCGCAATATCGGCCACGACGCCCGGACCCACCCAATCGGACAGCGGTACCTCGCCAATGGCGCGTCCGGCCGGGTAGAAGTGCTTTTCGCCGTCCATGTGAGAGGCGATGTGGATGCTGGCGTTGCAGATGGAGCCGTTGCGCCCCATGCCAAAATACTGGCCGCCCACGCGCTTGTTGTAGGTGACGCTCAAGGGCACGTAGTTGAGCCACTGCGGCGTTTGGCAGCTAAAAGGCGCGGTCAAGTCGAGCAGGTTGGCCTCTGCCATCGCCTGGTAAAACGCTGCGTCATCCATGCCCTCCGGCGGTTGATAGGCGCAGACGCGCGCCCACGCGGTTTCGACCTCCATGAAGGGGATGGGCATGATGGCGATCCAGGCGCGCTGATTCTTGAGCTTGTCAATGTCGCCCACGATGGCCTCGGCGAAGATCAGGTGGGCTTTCGGCAGCGTGATGTGGGTCATCTGGTAGTAGTCATCCTGCGGGAACATCTCGTCCCAGGACATGCCGCAGGTTTGCTTGAGCTTCGCTTCGGCGCGCTGAAAATGGTTCTCGTGCATACGGCGGATGGGGGTATTCATCGGATGCTCCGCACAGCCGCAGTCCACGCCGACCACCTTGAGCTTCATGGCGAGCGCCCAGGGGAAGAACGAAGGCGCAGGGCCGGGATGGCGCACGTAGAAACCGAATTCTTTGGACTCCACGCCGCCCTGCGCCTGCGCGGAAAAGACATCCGGTTGATCCCAGGAGTAGCGATGGTAGCCGGTGTTGATGATCAGGATGTCGCCGGGGCGCACATCGGCCCGGCTCATGATCATCTCGGGCGTGTAGAGGCTGTAGTCGGAAACCAGGTCGGAAATATCGGCGATCGCGCCTGGGCCGCACAGGTCGCGCAGCGGAACGTCGGCAATGGCGCGACCGCCCGAATGGAAGGCGCGCTCGCCCACCAGGTGCGTGCCGACGGTGTTGCTCCAGTTCAGAATCTGGCCGTTGGCGCCCTGACCGCCGCCATAGGCGCCGGTCACGCGTTTGAAGAAATGAATCTCCAGGGATTTTTCGCCTGGCCAGGGCGGCGTGAAGATGCTGCATCCCTGGGTCAAGTCGGTCAACCTGGCCTTCGAAAGCATGTCAATGAACGATGCGCGATCCATGAATTCGTGTCCTTTCGAGAGATGTCAATGGTCTGGAACTGGCGGCCAGGGAAGGCCAGAAACCCGGTTTCTGCAAGGGTTTCTCAATCGGCAAAACCATATTCCTCGGCATAGGCCATGAACGCATCTTCGAACGCGGACATAGGCGCGATGACGATGCCCGCGCCTACCTGCCCGATCCCCGGCTCCCGGTGGGCTACGCCGGTGTTGACGCGCGGGGTCATGCCTTTTTCCACCACCTTGCGGATGTCAATGCCGGTCGGGGTGCCGCGGAAGTCGAGCGCGGGCATGGAGAAATAACGGTGTTCGGTAAAAGTGATCTCGTACATGTCCAGGGTGGTGCGCACGGCGTCTTTGGCCGAACCGCCCACGAAGGCCACGATGGCCGGCGCGCCGGCCATGGCAAAGCCGCCGATGCCGGCCGTCTCGGTGATCGTGCTGTCGCCGATGTCGGGGTTGGCGTCCTTCTCGCTAAAGCCGGAGAAGTAGAGCGCGTTGACCACGCTGGCCGGCGCGGTGAACCAGCGGTCGCCCAACCCGGAGACGCGCAGGCCAAAATCGGCGCCGTTGCGCGCCATCGCGGTGACAATTGTGCTGCCAGCAATGTTGTGACCGGCGTCGGCCATCGTCTTACAGGCCGCCATGCCCGGATTCAACACAGCCAGCGCGTTCTCGCCGATGGTCCTGAGGATGTCGGACGCCACGCCGCTGTTGGGCGCGGTCTTGACGATCAGCGAGTCGAGACTTTTCAGATAGAGCAGCGAGGCAGCCTGCATACGGTTGTGACCGTCATCGCCCATGTGCAGGGATTGGGTCAGCAGCGTGCGCAGGTCAATGCCGTCGGCCAGACGGATGGCCTCGTCAACCACCGGCGCGAACACGTCGTTGAGCCAGTGCATGCGGCTAATCACCTCTTCGCTGTACGCGCCCATGCGCAGCACGCGGCCGCGGCCCTCGTTCATGCCCGAATAGGCGCGGTTGCCCCGGGTCTGGTTTTCGACGATGTAGACCATCATGGAAGGAGAGATGACGCCGGCCATGGGACCAACCGCGGCGTGATGATGGCAAGGGTCGAACTGAATGACTCCCGCTTCGATTAGCGTCTCGGCCTCGTCCCAATCTTTGGCTCGTCCCTCAAAGATGAGCGCGCCCACCACTGCGCCCTTCATCGGCCCGGCCATGCGCGCCCAGGTGATCGGCGGGCCGGCGTGCAAGAGCAGGTTGTCATGCATGCCGGGGATGACCTCCCGCGCCCGACCAATGCCCACCAGCACCGGCCGCGCCTCCATCATCTGCTCCACCGTTTGCCGGTTGGCCTGTTCGATGTCAATCATAGTCTCCTCCCACCTCTATCTTCCATCTTCTATCTTCTATCTTCCATCTTCCATCTTCTATCCTCTATCTTCTATCTCCTATCTTCTATCTCCTATCTTCTATCTCCTATCTCCTATCTCCTATCTTCTATCTCCTATCTTCTATCTTCTATCTCCTATCTCCTATCTCCTATCTCCTATCTCCTATCTCC
>JAYRVL010000282.1:0-2099 GCA_041918575.1 Anaerolineae bacterium
AAAACGCGCCAGGCATAGATCGTTCTCCTTTCGTCACTGCTCAGGCCGCCGGCGCAGCGTTTGCATCCGGCGCGCTGATGACCGGTTCTGGAACAGAGGCCTTGAGGATCACCACACCCAGGGGAGGAATCGTCAACAGGATAGAATGTGGGCGCTTGTCCCATGCGATCGGGTCGGAGGGCACGCCGGTGTTGTTGCCCGTCCCGCTGCCGCCATACTGAACTGCGTCAGAATTCAGAACCTCGGTATAGAAGCCGGCAAACGGTACCCCAACCCGATAGCCGCTGCGGGGCAGGGGTGTGAAGTTGCACACAACCACCAGCCGCTGATTCGCATCGGCGGCGCGGCGCTCGAACGCGATAATGGATTTGTCCACATCGTGAAAGTTGATCCACTCGAAGCCTTCCCACGAGAAATCCACCTGGTGCATGGCCGGCTCGGTCTGATACAAATGATTCAAGTCGGCCACAAACTGCTGCAGGTGTTTGTGGAAGCCAGACTCGGCCAGGTGCCAATCCAGGCTGCGGTCGTGATCCCACTCGTGCCATTGGCCGAATTCACCGCCCATGAAGAGCAGCTTCTTGCCGGGATGGGTGTACATGTAGGCGTAGAGCGCGCGCAGGCCGGCAAAGCGCTGCCAATCATCGCCGGGCATCTTGGTCACCATGGCCTTCTTCAGATGAACCACCTCGTCATGCGAGAAGGGCAGAATGAAATTCTCACTGAACGCGTACATCAAAGAGAACGTGATGCTGTTGTGATGGAAGCGGCGGAAGATGGGGTCCATCTCCATGTAGTCGAGCATGTCGTGCATCCAGCCCATGTTCCACTTGAGATCGAAGCCCAGCCCGCCCACGTAACCGGGCCGGGTGACCAGCGGCCATGAGGTTGACTCCTCGGCCATTGTCAGGACATCCGGGAATTCCTTGTGAACCTGTTCGTTGAAGCGGCGAATGAACTCAACCGCATCCAGGTTTTCACGGCCGCCGTACTGATTGGGCAGCCAGTCGCCCCCTTCGCGGCCATAGTCAAGGTAAAGCATCGAAGCCACCGCGTCCACGCGCAGGCCGTCTATGTGATACTTGTCCAGCCAGTAGAGCGCGTTGGAGATGAGAAAATTACGCACCTCGTTGCGCCCAAAGTTGAAGATCTTGGTGCCCCACTGCGCATGCTCGCCGCGCCGCGGGTCCGCGTGCTCGTACAGATGTGTGCCATCGAAATAGGCCAGGCCATGCGCATCGCCGGGGAAGTGCGCGGGCACCCAATCGAGGATGACGCCAATGCCGTTTTGGTGGAGATGATCTACGAAGTACATGAAGTCGGTCGGTGTGCCAAAACGGCTGGTCGGCGCAAAATAGCCGACCACCTGGTAGCCCCATGAGCCATCGAAGGGGTGTTCGGCCACAGGCAGCAGCTCCACATGGGTGTAGCCCAGCGCTTTGACATACGCCGCCAGTTCATGCGCCAGGTCGCGATAGCTCAAGAATCCGTTGGTCTCCGGCGCACGCCGCCACGAACCAAGATGCACCTCGTAAATCGCCATCGGCGCGGCCAGGGCGTTGCGCTGCTTGCGCTGGACCGCCCAGTCCTCATCATGCCATTCGTAATGCTCGATATCAAAAACTACTGAGCCTGTGTTGGGGCGCCGTTCCGCGTAAACGCCGTAGGGGTCCGACTTGTCGCCAACAAAGCCCATGTAGCGCGACTTGATCTCATATTTGTAGACTTCGCCTTGCGCCAGGCCGGGTACGAACAGTTCCCAGACGCCCAACGCCCCCCGCAGATGCAGCGGGTGGGTGCGCCCGTCCCATTGGTTGAAATCGCCCTTGACGCTGACCCGTTCCGCGTTCGGCGCCCAGACGGCAAAATGAACACCTGACACCCCCTCGACCGTGCGCAGGTGCGCGCCCAGTTTCTCATACGTCCGAAAATGCGTACCCTCGCCCAGCAGATGCAGGTCGAACTCCGTGAGCTGCAGGGGATAGGCATACGGATCTTCGATGTCCACCTCTGTGCCATCCTTGCCAACCAGGTGCAAAATGTAGGGGAAGACCTCCTCGCGGTCTTCGAACACAGCCTCGAAGAAGCCGATCTCGTTC
>JAYRVL010000283.1:0-5915 GCA_041918575.1 Anaerolineae bacterium
GCCACCCCTTCCCGCAGGTTGAGTTTGACCTGGTCATCCTGACCCGAATTCGCCAGGTGCGGCAGCGCGTAGAGAAAGACCTGGTAGTCGCCAGGCTCTCCTTGCAGAGCCTGGAACGCGGCCTTGATCAGAATCGCGTCTGCGTTCGGCGCGGCCACTACCTCTTCGACAAGCTGGTAGCGTCGCGCCTTGTCGGTCAGGGTGACGCGCCAGAACGGCAGGCGGGGCGATGGGCGTTCGGTTTCGATGTCGGCGTCACGCCAGAGATCGTGGAGGAACGTCTTACCGTCGCTGACCAGGAAGCGCAGCGAATGGAAATTGGCCTGATCCAGGCGAGGCCAGAAGAGGTCGGCCACGGCGCCGTCGTCCAGGGTGAACCAGACGCGTGAGGGATTGGTCTGACTGATCGGGGCGTCATAGGTGAACGCAGTGCCAATGCCCTGCCGCGAGCCGCTGCTCCAGTTGCCGGGCGCGCGCGCCTGCGAGGGCGGTTCGGGCGCGGGGCCGGTGGGCTGCGGTACAGACGATGCAGGCAGCGGCGCCGGTGTGCCGGGCGGGGGGATTATCTGAACCGGTGTGGCCGACGCGAGAGTAACGATGGGCGTGGGCGTTGCGGCTGGCGTGGGGAGCGGCGCTGGCCCCTGGCAGGCCGTCAGCCAGGCCAGTAGGAGGAGAGAGAGCAGTTGGCGCGGGGCGCCTTTGCGCTGACTGCGCCGGTTGTGTCGTTGGGTGATCAAGTTGAACATTGGAGCACCGCCGCGCCGGTAATCTGGCTGCGCTTGAGACGGCGCAGCACCTGGTTGGCTTCGAGCAAGCTAAACACCTCGACCTCGGTTTGGATGGGGATTTGAGTTGCCAGCGTCAGCAGTTCTTCTGCATCCTGGCGCGTGGCGTTGGTCACGCTGCGCAGTTGGCGCTCACCGTAGAGCAGGCGGTAATCGAATTCGGGAATGGGGCTGCTGTGGATGCCGGCCAGGGCTACGACGCCGCCCCGTTCCAGCACACGCAGGGCGTCGAGCGTGATCGCGCCGGAGGGGGTGAAGTTGATGGCTGCGTCCAGCAGATGCGGCGGCGTTTCCTGCGCTGTGCCGGTCCACACCGCGCCAAGGCTGGCCGCATGCGCCTGGTGCGCCGGGCTGCGCGTGAAGACGAACACCTCGCAGCCCAGGCGGCGCGCCACCTGAATGGTGATGTGCGCGCTGGCGCCGAATCCGAACAGGCCCAGGCGCTGCCCCGGCTGCACCTGGCTCAGGCGCAGGGCGCGATAGCCGATGATACCCGCGCATAGCAGCGGCGCGGCCTGCTCATCCGTAAATTCGGCGGGCAGGGCAAAGGCGAAATCGGCGCGGGCCAGCATCGCGCCCGCGTAGCCGCCGTGTTCGTGCAGGCCGGTGAAGCGCGCCTCTGCGCACAGGTTCTCCTGGCCGCTGCGGCAAAACCGACAGGCGCCGCAGGTGGCATGAACCCACGCCACCCCCACGCGGTCGCCCACCTGGAAACGGGTAACGCCTGCCCCCAGCGCCTTGACCACCCCCACCACCTGGTGGCCGGGCGCCAGCGGCAGGCGTGGCAGGGGCAGGTCGCCCTCCACAGTGTGCAAGTCGGTATGACAGACGCCGCAGGCCCGCACCGTCAGCAGAATCTGACCAGGCCCCGGCTCAGGCTCGGGTAGTTCCGACACTACCAGCGGATCGTGCTCATCTACGGGCACGGGCGACAGTAATTGCATCGCTAACATGATTGACTGAACTCCTTCGCCAGGCCGGCATCTGCGCGAGTCGGCCTGGCACGATGGCACTATACCACAGTCGCCGCGACCGGTCAACTCGTTTTGCAAAAATTCCAAATAAGGTCAAATGTAGGCGTTGATCGGACCTGGATTGGAGGCTTTAACCGGTTTCTTAGCCAGCAAAGCCGCAAGCTGCACCGGCTAAAGCCTCGATTCCGGTCACATTTGGAATTCCTGCCGGTCATGCTTGACGCTTGACAACTCCGTATGGTAACATTGAGTTGTTGCAGAGTCAAGCCGCCCTGGCGGTTCGCATGACTGTGTGGTCGCACCCTCGGAGCGATCGCAAAACCGTGGCAGGAACACCCGTGCCGCTGTCACAGGTTTTATCACGCCGGGTCTATTGACGGCGACTCTGGCAGAAAGGACCACATGAAAGGCAACGAAAGAATTCTGGTCGCGCTCAACCAACTCCTCGCGGACGAGCTGACCGCCATCAACCAGTACATGGTACATTCCGAAATGTGTGACAATTGGGGCTACGGAAAGCTGCATAAGGCCATCGAGGGACAGGCGATTGATGAAATGCACCATGCCGAGTGGTTGATCCGCCGTATCCTCTTCCTGCAGGGCGTCCCCACGGTCTCCAAGCTCAATGCCATTCACATCGGCAGCGCCATCGCTGACATCATCTCTGGCGACGAAGAAGCGGAGGTGGCCGCTGTGGCCGCTTACAACAACGCCATCGCCCTGGCGCACGAGGTCAGGGATCAGGCGACAGCGGATCTCCTGACCACCATCCTCAAGATGGAAGAGGGGCACGTGGATTGGGCAGAGGTGCAGCGCGCCCAGATCGAGCAGTTGGGCTTGCAAGGCTATCTCGCCAACCAATCCGAGTAAAACGCCGCAGGTTGGCGCCTGATGCCGCGCCTGCGCATGGACCCCCTGGCAGTGCGTGCAACCCCAATTGCACGCACTGCTTTCCCCACTGGCCAGACGGCGTCGGCGACGTAACATGCGGCTTCGGCTTGTGCCGTTGGCGCACCGAAGCACGATTTGTCACAAACAGCGCCGTCACGCCGGAGGCGTGACCTACGGCTTGGGCAGGAGGCCTTCATGCAGGTTGATGTGGAGCTGTATCGCAGCGATGTGCGCGTGCAGGACAAGCCGCCGGTGGCGCTGAGCGTCATCGAGGTTGTGCCAGAGCAGCCCAAGCGCACCATGCTCTTCATTCACGGTTTTGGCGGCCAGGCCAGTCAATGGGCGCGCCAACTGAGCCATTTCAGCCGAGATGCCCGCGTCATTGCCTATGACCTGCGCGGCCACGGCCAATCGGACAAGCCCTACTCGCAGTACACGATGGACGAGATTCAGCGCGATCTCGAAACCCTGGTGGAGCGCCTGCGCCTGCCGGAGCGCTTCGTGCTCTTGAGCCATTCTTTTGGCGGCGCGGTCGCGGCCCAGTTCGCGGCCAATCATCCCGACCGCCTGGAGCGCCTTGTGCTGATCGGCGCGGCGTCTGAATTTCGTCTCAACCGCTGGGCGCAGCTGCCGTTCAAGTTGCCCGCCGCCTGGCTGGCGCCCCTCTGGCGCGTGGCGCGGCGCACCCTTTCGGCGCCACCCCATGTGGCCAAAACTCTCTATCATCGCGCCCTCACCCTGTGGAACGGCGCCGCTGTCTTCCCCAAGATCGAGACGCCGACGCTGGTGGTCACCGGCTACCGCGATCGCCTGTTCCCCACGGCCGCGTTCGCAGATGTCCCGGCGCTGATCCCAGGCGCACAGCAGGTCAAGGTGCCGGTTTCGGCGCACATGGTCATGATCGAACGCGCCGAGGCGGTCAACCGGGCCATCGAGCGCTTTCTGGCTGAACCGGAGGCCAGCCCGGTGGGCCGACCGACTCCGCGCGCCATCAGTCGGCCCATGTCCAGCCCGCGGGGACGTTATCCGACGCGACCCTGGCTGCGCTTCTACGATGAAGGTGTTCCCTACACCGTCTCTTTGCCAGAGCGCCCCTTGTTTCGTTTCTTGGAGCGGGCCGCGCGGCGCTTTCCTTTGAAGACGGCCGTGCGCTTCCCATTGGGCGGCGCCAACCTGACTTACCGGCGCCTGGAGCGTCACGCCAATCGCTGCGCCACGGCCCTGCGCAAGTTGGGAGTGCAGACCGGCGACCGTGTCATGATCCTGCTGCCCAACGTACCACAGGCGGTCATCGCCTTCTATGGCGCGTTGAAGGCTGGCGCGGTGGTGGTGGCCTGCAACCCGTTGTTCGACCAGGAGGAGCTGCTGCGCCAGGCTCGCGATAGCGGCGCCCGCATCTTGATCAGCCTGGACCGCCTGCGCAGCGTGGCCGCGTACCTGGCCGCGGAGAGCCAGATCGAGCGCGTCATCGAGACGGCCACGGATGACTATTTCAGCCCCTGGCGCAAGGCGCTGTACGGCGTGCGCTTTCGCCCGGTCAGCGGCGAGGCGCCGGAAGCGTTCTTGTTCTGGGGCGATTTGATGCGCGAAACATCCCCGCAGCGCACGGAGATCACCGTTGACCCTCATGCGCTGGCTGTCATCCAGTACACCGGCGGCACCACCTCCAAGCCCAAGGGGGTAATGCTGACGCACGCCAACCTGGTGGCGAACACGCTGCAAACGCGCCACTGGCTCAGCGACCTGCGAGATGGCAAAGAATCGTTCCTGTGTGTGCTGCCCTTTTCACACATCTATGGCATGACCACCGCCATGCATGTGCCCGTGGCGCTGGGCGCCACCTTGATCCTGCTCCCCACGTTCGAGATCAACCAGGTGCTCAAGGCGATCAAGCGTTATCGCCCCACCGCCTTCCCCGGCGTGCCTGCGATGTACGTAGCGATCAACAATGCGCCGAATGTGCGCCGCTACAACATCTCTTCGGTGAGATTCTGCATCAGCGGCGCCGCGTCGCTGCCGGTGGAGGTGGCCGAAGAATTCGAGAAGCTGACCAAAGGGCGCTTGATCGAAGATTACGGGCTGACCGAAGCCGCGCCGGTGACGCACGCCAACCCGTTCAAGGGGCAGCGCCGCGTGGGCACGATTGGCGTTCCCCTGCCCAACACGGAAGCGCGCATCACCGACCTGCAGACCGGCGAGGACCTGCCGCCCGGAGAGGTGGGCGAGCTGCTCGTGCGCGGGCCGCAGGTCATGGCCGGTTACTGGAATCTCCCGCAGGCCACCGCCGAAATTCTCATTAGCGACGGCGCCAACCGTGTCTGGCTGCGCACCGGCGACCTGGCGCGCATGGACGAGGACGGTTATTTCGAGATCGTCAATCGCCGCCAGGAAATCTGGTACGCCGACGAGGCCATGCGCAACCCCATCTTTCCGCGCGAGATCGAAGAAGTGCTCTATGAGCATCCCAAGATCAAAGAGGCGGTGGTGGTGCCGATTGGGCGCACCCCCAAGGCGTTCATTGTCCTGCGTGAGGGCGAGACCGCGTCAGTGGAGGAAGTCATCGCCTATTGCCGCGCGCGCATGGAGGAAGCCATGGTGCCGGCGCTGATCGAATTTCGCCAGGATCTGCCGAAGAGCTTCGTGGGCAAGGTCCTGCGGCGCTTGTTGGTGGATCAGGGGGAGTAGGGCGGGGGGAGCACGAAGGGACGAAGGGACGCGAAGGCGCGAAGCACGAAGGCGCGAAGGGTTTGGAGCACGAAGCGACGGAGGGACGCGAAGGCGCGAAGGGCGCCAATCAGCTCTGAGCATTTCTCATTCAGCGTTTTGTGTTTTCCACCAGCCTCTCGAAGTGCGCCAGGTAGCGGCGGGCCAGGTGTTGCCAGGCGAACTCTTGCTCGATGCGCTGGCGGCTGCGGGCGCCCATGGCCAGGCGCAGGGCAGGTTGTTCAATGAGACGGGTGATGGCCGCGGCCAGGTCGCCGGGCGAGCGTTCATGCGTGAGAAAGCCGTTGTCGCCGTCGGTCACGACGAGGGGATTGCCGGCGACCACCGTGGCGACGATCGGTTTGGCGCAGGCCATGGCGTCGAGCACGCAGACGTTCAGCCCGTCCACCGGCTGCGTCACAGAGGGCATGACGAAGGCGTCGGCCATGTTGTAGTATGCGGCCATTTGGCCGTAGGGCACGCTGCCCACGAAATGGACGTTGGCCTCGACGCCCAGGCCGGCGGCCAGGCCCTCCCAGGTTGCCCGGTAGTCGCCGTCGCC
>JAYRVL010000284.1:0-2041 GCA_041918575.1 Anaerolineae bacterium
GATAGAGAACGACCGTTGCCAGCAGCGCTACCGCCAGCAAACCCACCACGAACGCCGTGTGACGGCGATACAGCCAGGGATGCAGAGTCAAAGCACACTCCAAACTATCCAGTGTCGTAATTGCTCAGAACCGTAGGTCACGCCTCCGGCGTGACGACGCCCTCGGCGACAAATCATGCTTCGGTGCGCCAACATCTTTCGGCGGCTGGGCTGCGCGCCATTATAGAACAGGGCGCGACCTCGGTCAATTCCGGTTTTCTCTCCTCCTTGACCGCCCGGCTGTTCGAGAGTACAATAGAAGCTGCTTATAATAAGCTGCTTATAATGAGGTGCGCGCATGAACAGATTCATCGGTCGCCAACAGGACATCGAAGCACTGAACGCCATCGTGGCCCGCCCGGGGGCGCATTTGCTGCTTGTCTATGGTCGCCGCCGGGTGGGCAAGACGACGCTGCTGCTGCGCTGGGCGCAGCAAACAGGCCGCCCGCTGATCTACTGGGTGGCCCGGCGCGACACGCCAGCCCTGGTGCGTCAAAGTTTTGTGCGCGCAATCTGGACCTGGGCGTACCCGTCCGACCACACTGCCGCCGCCGGTAACGGTTCCAGCGTGCCGACATTCGATTCCTGGGAGCCGATCTTCGAACTAGCGGCCCGTTTGATCGGTCAGCGGCCGGTAGTCCTCATCATGGATGAGTTTTCATACGCGGCGCAATCCGACCCTTCTCTGCCATCGCACTTACAGGCGGCCTGGGATCATCTCTTCAAGGAAACCAATATCACACTTGTGCTTGCAGGGTCGCACATCGGGATGATGGTGGAGCAGATGAACTACCACGCGCCGCTGTATGGTCGCTTTACAGCACAATTGCCGGTTGCACCGCTCCCTTTTGCCGCCCTGCGTGACTTCTTGCCTCGCTACGGAGTCGCCGAACGGGTCGCGGTGTACGCGGTGGTGGGCGGTATTCCCGCCTATCTGGAGCAGTTCGATGATCGCGAAGGCGTAGGCGTCAATCTCAAGCGGCTGTTCATGGATCGCACGTCCGTGTTTCAGAGCGAGCCGTTCATCCTGATCGGTGACGTCATCCGCCGCGAGACGCAAACCTATGAGGCTGTCCTGCGGGCTATTGCCACCGGCTCCCATACGCCGCAGGACATTGGCGCTGCCCTGGCGTTGCCCTCCACCCATCTCAGCCCTTATCTGAAGCAACTGGAAGCTCTGCACCTGGTGGAACGCCGGCTGCCCGCAACTCTGCCGCGCGAGGACCGCCGCACCAGCCGCAATAGCCGCTATCACCTGAGAGATCCCTACTTGCGCTTCTACTTCCGGTTCATTGCGCCCAACCTCGACATGGTCGAGCAAGGCCTCATGGATGTGTTGTGGGAACGCATCGCGGAACAGTTCCGTGCATTCATCGGCGTCACGGCGTTCGAGGACCTGTGCCGGGAATGGACATTGGCGCAGGCGCGCGGCCATCGCCTGCCCATGACCCCTGAGTATGTGGGCAGTCATTGGTCGGCCGATGCCCAGGTGGATGTGGTAGCCATCAACTGGCGAACCCATGAGATCCTGTTGGGAGAGTGCAAGTGGGGCGCGGACGCGGTGGGCCGCCCGGTCATCATGGAGCTGATTGCCAAGACCCCCAAAGTCATCCCCGGAGCAGACTGGCGCAGCCATTACGTGTTCTTCTCCCGCGCCGGTTTCAGCGACGCTGCCCGCGCCGAAGCAGAGACGGTGAACGCTATCCTGGTGGATTTGGAAGAGTTGGAAGCGGGCTTGGCCGGGTTGTGATACACCGCTCTATCGCACATCCGCGATGATTGACCAAATGGCCGATTCAGAAACATAGATGCCGGGTTTCTTGCAGAAACCCGGCATCTTGCTGCTCCGTGCAGGAAAACAAAGCCAGGTTTCGTGCAGAAAACCGGCATCTTGCTGCTTAGTGCCCCAGCAGGGCCACGCTTTCCTCGCGTGGATGATAGTTTAGCGCGGCGAAGCCGAACTGTTGCAGCAGGTCGCGCACCTGGTTACAGCGCGCTTGCA
>JAYRVL010000285.1:0-3355 GCA_041918575.1 Anaerolineae bacterium
ACTGAACACGAAGAGTTTCTGATACTCTGTGTTCTCCGGTAATTGCTCACCCTGCAGGCCGATTTGGACACGATGAACAGGATGTACAGGATTCTTGCTCTGTGGTGTGCAAAACTATCGGCACGAGAGTTCGAATATCCTGTCAATCCTGTGAATCCTGTCTGAATTCCAGGCAGACCCAGCAGTTACGTTCTCCGTGTCCCCGTGGTTCAAGTCTGATAGATTTCACCACGGAGGCACGGAGGGCATGGAGATATTCTTGTTCTCTGCGTGCTCCGTGTCTTGTGTGAGAATCCCTTGCTCGCTGTCTCTGAGGGCGCAGCGGTACTACCATGTCCATTGGCATCGTTCCTTCGATCCTTTCCGCCGACTTCACTCGCCTGGGCGAGCAGGTGCGTGAAGCCGAGGCCGCGGGCTGTGTGCGCATCCAGGTGGATGTGATGGACGGCCATTTCGTCCCCAACATCACGATGGGACCGCTCATCGTCGAAGCGGTGCGCCGTTCCTGCACCGTCCCCATCGAAGCCCATCTGATGATTGCACAGCCGGAGCGCTACATAGCCGATTTTGCCCAGGCCGGCGCGGATGTCATCATCGTGCATCTGGAAGCTGCGCCGCACCTGCACCGGCTCCTGCAGCAGATCAAGAGCCTGGGCAAACAGGCCGGCGTGGCGCTGAACCCCGCGACGCCCGCGCTCCTGCTCGACGGCGTGTGGGAGCTGCTCGACCTGGTGCTGGTGATGACCGTCAACCCCGGCTTTGGCGGGCAAGCCTTCATCCCCGCCACCCTGCCCAAGCTGGCCGGCCTGCGCCGCCTGATCACCGAGCGCGGTTTGGCCTGCGACCTCGAGGTGGACGGCGGCATCGGCCCGCAGACCATCGCCCTGGCCGCGCAAGCCGGCGCCAACCTGGCCGTGGCCGGATCGGCCGTCTTCAATCAGACACGCTCGGTTCGAGAGAACGTGGAACGGTTGCTGGGGGCATGGCATGAGCACAAAAATAGCGCATACTGACACAACAGCAAGATGGTACGACATAGAATTTCCCGTATCCGCCTATACGTTTCCGCACGAGGCGCTACTCCAGGGGGTTCGTTTCGATGATGTCTACATTCACTTGGAAATGACCGACGGGCGTAGACTGTCTGTGCCTCTACAGTGGATTCCCACCTTGTACCATGCACACCCTTCTGAACGGGAGAAGTTCGAAATTAGCCCTGATCGGAAGATGGTCATCTGGGATCCAGACACATGCGCCATCAACGATGAACTGCGGATTGACGACTATCTGGTTGCACGTCCGCGTTCGAGCAACAGTCGCTCATGACCAGCCACAAAACTGAACACCACGACACCAGTGATCACGGTCTGCTCTGCTGGCCGTTTGTTGCCGGGCTTGACTCGTGCTATGATTATTGGCGCTATGGAAATTGTCGCGCGGGTGTGACGAGTATGAATGAAGGAGTACATCGGTAATGCCAGCACGCGATTTGCACCATGACATTGTCAGAAACGCCCTGATCAAAGATGGGTGGACCATCACACACGATCCCTTTCACATCGGCTACGGTGATGTAGACATTTATGTGGATTTGGCTGCGGAACAGCCAATCGCCGCCGAAAAGGAGGGGCGCAAGATTGCGGTGGAGGTCAAGTCGTTCCTCGGATACTCCGTAGTTAGAGATGTTGAACAGGCCCTAGGGCAGTACGTGCTATACCGCAGCATCATTGAAGAGGTTGATTCACAACGTGTACTCTATTTGGCCGTTGATATGGTCGCTTATGAGAGTGTTCTTCAACGCGCGGGATTCCAAATGATTGTCGCCAAGAATAACGTCAACATCATTGTTGTCGAGCTGAAGAAGGAGGAGATCGTCAAGTGGACACACTAGAGAATTATCGGCGCATGATCAAGCAACTATTGTATCAACACACACAGATTGGATACAGCCATGGCGAAATTGAACGGCTGTCTATTTGCGATGCAGCAAACAACAGTTATCTTCTGCTGGCGATTGGTTGGGATGGTAACCGACGAATTCATTCCGTCGTGTTTCATCTGCGTATCCGTGATGGGAAAATTTGGATCGAAGAAGATTGGACCGAGAACGGCGTTGCCGGCGAGTTGATCGAATTGGGCATTCCAAAAGATCAGATCGTCCTCGGCTTTCACTCCCCCTTCAAGCGTCAGTACACCGAGTTTGCCGTCGCGTGAACCGAGATTTCCTCCTGATCCTGGAGGAGTTAGCCGCTGACCCGTAAAAGGGAGGTCAACAGGAACGTTTGAACAGCGCATACGATTTCGACCTGTTTTTGAAATATCAACCGCTGGCGCCAATCCCTGAGACCGACATCTTTGGCGCGAAACAGGAAGAGATGCGTGCAGACGAAGAACGATGGAACCAGCAGTTTGCTAATTCGCGAGGCAAATTGCGTGCCCTGGCTCGTGAAGCCGCAGAGGAGTTTCGTCAAGGGCGCACAAAACCCATGCAGTTTGCGCACGACAGTGTAACTGCTCACCCTGCAGGCCGATTTGGACAGGATGAACAGGATGAACAGGATTCTTGCTCTGTGGTGTGCAAAACTATCGGCACGGGAGTGTAACTGCTCACCCTGCAAGTTGATTCGAACAGGATGAACAGGATTCTTGCTCTGTGGCGTGCAAAACTACCGCTACGAGAGTTCGAATATCCTGTCAATCCTGTGAATCCTGTCTGAATTCCAGGCAGACCCAGCAGTTACGCATTGCCAGACGCCAATACGCAACGGAGGTATCACGATGACTGCCGCAACTCGCCTCACGCCCCTCCTGTCCCTCGTGGCCCTCGTCCTGCTGACCGCCGCGGCCGCGCCGGCCAGTCAGCCCGCCTCAGCGCAAGCAGCCCCACACACCATCATCACCGCCGCCTTCCAGCAGGGTCTGGCCGGCTACAGCGGCGTGCGCGACACCTGGGTCAGTTCGCTGGACTGGGACACGCCGCCGCAGCACACGGTCAACTACGGCCAAAACGATGGCTTGATCCTCTCCCGCGACGGTGGCGATAACCCGCTCCTGGCCTTCGATCTGACCAGCATCACGCCCAACAGCGCCATCCTGAGCGCCACCCTGGCCTTGGTCAACATCACCCCGGCCGGCTGCAATGTGACCGCGCCGTGGGTGCGCCGCGTGGAGCTTTTCCAGGTGCTGCGCGATTGGGACGAAGGCAACCAGGTCGAATCGCCCATCAATGCGGCCGGCAAACATGGCGCCACCGGCGACAACGCCTTCGATTATTTTCCCGGCCAGGGCGCCGATGTGCCGTGGAACGAGCGCGGCATGGCGGCCGGCAGCGATTACCTGGCCGCGCCCTTCGCCG
>JAYRVL010000286.1:0-6711 GCA_041918575.1 Anaerolineae bacterium
CCCAAGCCGGAGGTCACGCCGGAGGCGTGACGACGCCCCCCGGCCGCAAATCCTGCCTCGGGGCGTCGTTGGCCCAAGCCGCAGGTCACGCCTCCGGCGTGACGGCGCCCCCCGGCCACAAATCCTGCCTCGGGGCGCTAACGAAGCAAGCCGGAGGCTTGCGTTACAGTGGAACTTCAGGCCAGGGCAAGCTGCGGGTCGTCTGCCAGCTCGATTTCGCTGATGAGCAACGGGGTCTGGTGCCCATTGGACAGTAAAACCCATACATGAGTCGGCTTGACGCGGACGATTGTCCCCAGCAACCCCCCCAATGGGTGGCCCGCACGTACACGCACGACCATTCCTGGTATCAGGTCTCGCGATTCCATAGTCACCTCCACAACATTATGACGCATTGCGTCATAATGGATTATCGTCTAAAAAACGAATTTGTCAAGTAGTCGTTCATTCGGTCATCACTCTCAAGGATAGGATATCTGTTTATGACATCTGATCGTCGTCAAGATTCTATGCCCGCTCCTGCCGCGGGCGGGGCGCCGGCGCCCGGTCGAAGTGCTCGGCGCTCGCTGCGTTCGGATATGGTCAAGTTGGGGTTCGAGCGGGCGCCGCATCGGGCGCTGCTCAAGGCCACCGGCGTCACCGACGCTGACATGCATAAGCCGTTCATCGCCATTGCCAACTCGTATGTGGACATTGTGCCCGGACATGTCCACTTGCAGGCTTTTGGCGAAGTGGTGCGCCAGGCCATTCGCGAGGCGGGAGGCGTGCCCTTCATGTTCAACACGATTGGCGTGGACGATGGCATTGCCATGGGGCATGCCGGCATGAAGTACAGTCTGCCCAGCCGTGAAATCATTGCCGACAGCGTAGAGACCATGGTGGCCGCCCATTGGTTCGATGGCCTGATCTGCATCCCGAACTGTGATAAGATCACACCGGGCATGTTGATGGCCGCCATGCGCCTGAACGTCCCCACGATCTTCGTCAGCGGCGGCCCGATGAAGGCCGGCGTGACCAGCACCGGTAAAGTGGTTGACCTGATTAGCGTGTTCGAGGGAGTTGGCGCGTTCAAGGCGGGCGTCATCAATGAGGCCGAGCTGAAAGAGCTGGAGGATTTTGGCTGCCCCACCTGCGGCTCGTGCGCTGGCCTCTTCACCGCTAACTCCATGAACTGCCTGTGTGAGGCGCTGGGCATGGCGCTGCCGGGCAACGGCACCATCCTGGCTGTTGACCCGCGGCGCGAGGAATTGGCGCGACAGGCAGCCCGCCAGTTGCTGACCTTGATTGATCTGGACCTCAAGCCGCGCGACATCGTGACGGCCAAAGCGATTGACAACGCCATGGCGCTCGATGTGGCGATGGGTGGTTCCACCAACACGGTGCTGCACGTTCTGGCGCTGGCGCACGAGGCCGGCGTGGATTATCCCATTGCGCGTTTCAACGAGGTGGCGGCGCGCGTGCCTACCCTGTGCAAGGTCAGCCCCAGCAGCCATTATCACATCGAAGATGTGGAAAACGCCGGCGGCGTCAGCGCCATCTTGTACGAACTGAGCCGCAAACCGGGCGCGCTGCACCTGGACGCCATGACCGTTACCGGCCGCACCCTGGGCGAGAACATCGCCGGGCAGGTCAGCCAGGATCACGACTGCATTCGCACCCTGGAAAACCCCTACAGCGAAACCGGCGGTCTGGCGATTCTCTTTGGCAATCTGGCGCCCGAAGGCTCCGTAATCAAGACGGCCGGCGTGGCGCCAGGGCAGTTGCGGCATCGCGGCCCCGCGATCTGCTTCGACTCGCAGGAGGAGGCGGTCAGCGGCATCCTGGGCGGCAAGGTCAAGCCAGGGCATGTGGTGGTCATCCGCTACGAGGGGCCGAAGGGCGGGCCGGGCATGCAAGAAATGCTGGCGCCCACCAGCCAGATTGCCGGCATGGGGCTGGGCAGCAGCGTGGCGCTGATCACGGACGGCCGTTTCAGCGGCGGCACGCGCGGCGCGTGCGTGGGTCACATCAGCCCCGAAGCCGCGGCCGGCGGCCCCATCGGCCTGCTGCGCGATGGCGACATGATAACAGTTGACATCCCGAACCGGCGCCTCGACGTGGAGTTGACAGAAGAAGAGCTGGCAAATCGCCGCGCGTCCTGGCAGCCCCTCACGCGGCCCAACCTGCCGGCCTACCTGCGCCGCTATGCCCGCATGGTGACATCAGGCAGCCAGGGAGCGGTCTACGCATGGTGATTCAGATTATCGGATTGCTGCGCGTCTTGGCGCCAATCGCCCTGGCGCTGGGCTTGGCTGCCTGTCAACCGGCCAGCCCCGCGGCGCCCACCGCATCGCCGGCAGCCCCCTCCGCCGCCGGCGCGGCCGGCCTGGGCGATCCACTGTACCCGGCGCTGGGCAATGGCGGCTACGATGTGCAGCACTACGCCATTGATTTGACCGTAGATGTGGCCCGCAACACGCTGGACGGGGCCGTCACGATCACGGCCAACGCCACGCAGGCGCTGAGCGCGTTCAACCTGGATTTCAGCGGCCTGACGGTTGGCCACGTGACGGTCAACGGACAGCCGGCGAACTTCCAGCGGCAGGGCAGCGAGATGACCATCACGCCGGCGCAGCCGCTGGCCGCGGGCGCGCCGCTGACGGTCACGGTGGCTTATCGCGGCGAACCGCAGCCGATTCGCGACCCGGGTGTGCCCTTCGTGCCGCTGGGCTGGCAGCGTTTCCAGCAAGGCATCGCGGTGGTCAGCGAACCATCGGGCGCGATGAATTGGTTCCCCGGTAACCACCACCCGGCCGACAAGGCAACTTTTACTTTCCGCGTGCAGGTTCCCAAACCGTATCAGGTCGCGGCCAATGGCATCCTGACCGAAACCCAAGAGACCGACAGCGCCGCTGCTTTCGTCTGGCGCATGGATGACCCCATGGCGACTTACCTGGCGACGCTGCACATCGGGCGCTACGAGGTGGTGACGACCGCTGGGCCTGACGGCGTGCCGCTGCGTCACTACTTCCCGCTCGACACGCCGGCAGGGGTCAAGGCCCAGTTTGCCGTCATTCCGCAGATGATGCAGTTCATGACGGAGCGCTTTGGCCCTTATCCCTTCGACGCTTACGGCGTAGCGCTGCTTTCTGAATCCACCGGCTGGGCGTTGGAGACGCAGACCCTCTCTACTTATGGCGCGGGGGGCGGGGATGAGACCGAGATCTTTCATGAACTGATGCACGAATGGTTCGGCAACAGCGTCAGCCCGGCGACCTGGCAGGATGTCTGGCTGAACGAGGGTTTTGCCACCTACTTCCAGTGGCTGTGGCAGGAGCAGACCGCAGGAAGCGCCGCGTTCGAGGCCACGACACGGCAGGTGTACGCGGGACTGGTGTCGCGCCACATCGGCCCGGTCTTGCCGCAGCAGCCGGCCGGCATGTTCACCGCGGCCACCTATCAGCGCGGCGCGTGGACCCTGCATGCGCTGCGCCTGACCGTGGGCGACGAGGTGTTCTTCCGCACTCTGCGCACCTATTACGATCGCTTTGCGGGCGGCGTGGCAAGCACGGCCGATTTCATCGCCACGGCCGTGGAGGTCAGCGGCCAGCCGGCCGTGGAGGCGCTGCTGCGCGCCTGGCTGAGTGACGCCAGCGTGCCGGCCGCGCCTGAGGGCGGCGCCATCACGATCAGCCAGCGATAAGCGGCATTGCCGGGCCCAGAGCCAACGCCGTAAGCGTAACAACACGCTGGAGAAGATGGACAACAGCGGGCGGAACGTCCGCGCTCCCAGGCGGAACGCTCTCCCAAAGCCTGATTGACAGTGCTTGCCAGCAGTGTTATAATGCGCCTGTGTTTGTGGAGCGGAGATTCGTTGGATCCCAAAGCCGCCAGCTTGTCGCCTCGAGCTGCCAGAGTTGCACCATGAGTCAATCACATCCTACCGCTGACGCAGCAGCGCCGAGTGTAGGACGTGACTTGATCCACAGGACTTACACCTATCAGGACTTCATCTATGGATGGTCAGGCTTGCCCCCTGCTGGGATCGCTCAGCGAGCAAGGCGTTTTTCTCAATTACCCTAACTTCGAGAACCGTTGTTACGCCACCGGACGCAGTGAATCGGCGCCGTTGGCGCAGCAGCAGTTTTTTTGCCTGGGCGGTCAATTCGCTACCTGTCCGCGCCATGTGGCCGCGACCCACGGCCGGCCGGCGGCCGCGCAGCCGTACGCGGCTGCGACTGCGGCGGCCGCGCCTGTCACGGAGAGTGAGCCATTGATAGCCGCGTCGGACTCACGCAGCGGTTGGATGCCCTATCTGCTCGGCGCTGGCGGCGCTTTTCTGGCCCTGGTGGCTTGCCTGGTGATCGTGGGCGGTTTCCTGGCCTGGCGTTCCTGGAGCAACCGCCTGCAAACCGGCCAACCAACGCCGGTGGTGGCTGCGCCTGTCACCATTCGCCCCGCCACCTTCACGCCGACGCCCGCGCCCCCCACCGTTGACCCGGATGTCGCCGCGGCCTTTGCCACGGTTACCGCGGTGGCCCGCTTGACCGCCGAAGCAGGCACGCTGCAACCGCCCCCCTTTGGCCTGACCCCGCGCCCCACGCCCACTCGCCGACCCACCCCCCTCGATGGTACCGTCCTGCCGGGCGTCTTGGAAACAGAGACCCCCACCCCCACGCCTCTGCCTGACTTGGGCGCAACGGCCACGCCAACCGGCTTGATTCCACCTACACCAACCCTGGCGCCTACCGAACCGCTCGTGCCCATTATCAACTTTTCGGCCGCGCCGCGCACGATCCTGCTGGGGCAGTGCTCCACCCTGCGTTGGAATACGGCCGGCATCGAAGCGGTTTACCTGGATGTGGACGGCGTCGAAATGGGCGTCACCGGTGTGGGATCACGCCAGGTTTGCCCTGTGCAGGATACCGACTATTACCTGCGCGTGGTGCTGCGTGACCTGACCGATCAGATTTGGGTTGCCAGCGTGCAGGTGCGCGGCACCCCCACGCCCTCGGTCACGCCCACCGCCACGGCGACGCCGTACTACACGCCAACGCCAACGCCCACCAACCTGCCCACGGCCACGCCAACGATGACGCCACAATACGGGTTGCGCATCAACGGCGGCAACAGCCAGGTGTCACTGACGGCCGACGGCGTCGAACACCAGGTGGCCTCACTCGGCATCGAAAACACCGGCAACACGACGGACCAGGTGACTGTCAACCTGAACGCCAGCCTGCCCGCTGATTGGCGTCTGCTTTTGTGCCTGTCTGGTTCCGAAGGCGACCGTTGTTTCACCGACAATGTCACCGAAATCACCCTGGCGACCGGCGCCAGCCAGACTGTGCTGGTGCGCATGGCGGCGCCGGGTGGCACTGCCAGCGGCCTTTCCGTGACGGTGACGCTGGAGGCTGCGTCACGAAACAACGGCGCTGTCCGCGCCAGCGCGCAGTTGACGGTGGTTGTATCTTAGCATTTGTCAGGAGCCAGTACGCATGGAGCTGCAGATTGCCGCCGCCAAAACCGGAAAGTATGCCAATCGCGAGAGCGGGGACACCCTGGAGATCACCGAACGGCCGCACGGCGGGGTTTCCCTGGTTCTGGCCGATGGGCAGCGCAGCGGCCGCAGCGCCAAGATCATCAGTAACCTGGTGGTGCGTAAGACGATCGCTCTGTTGGCCGAAGGCGCACGCGACGGCGTCGCCGCGCGCGCCGCGCATGATTATCTGCGCACCCATCGTCGCGGTCAGGTTTCTGCGGAACTGCATATCGTCTCCATTGACCTGGCGACGAATACGATCGTCGTGTCGCGTAACAGCCAGTGCCCGGCCCTGGTGGCGCGCGGCGCAGAGATTATCCTCCTCGATCAGCCCAGTCAGGTAATCGGCATCTATCCCAATACCAAGCCGGTGATTGCGGAACTGCCCATCGAACCGGGTCTTACGCTGATGGTCTTCACCGACGGTATCTGGTCCGCCGGCAACCGTCACGGGCATCCACTCGATCTGCAGGCCGTGGCGCGCTCGCTTCTGCTGGATGCGCCCGCGCCGGCCACGGCCCAGGCCCTAGCCGATGCCATCCTGGCCGAGAGCATTCGCCTGGATCAGGGCCGTCCAGATGACGACATGAGCGTGTTGGTGATTCAGATCGTGCCGCGGACCCCCGCGGATGACGTGCGCCGCCTGGCCGTCAGTTTTCCGTTGCCGTGAAGCGTCGCCAAGCGCCATCAACTACCGTAAGCGGATGAGGTAACTCCACCATGATCGCCGCCGCGACACCTGCGCCAACAAAGATCAAGCTGGTGGGCGTATGCGCGGCCGGCAAAAGCACGCTGCTGCGCACCCTGCGCGCCGCAGGTTTCGACGCCCTGCCCTGCGCGCAGGAGCATTCGTATGTGCCTGACCTGTGGCGACGAATGAACCCGCCGGATGTTCTGATCTTTCTGGATGCTCAGCCGGCTGCAGTGGCTCAACGTCGCCAGACGCGTGAGCCGGTGGAAGAATGGCTGGCCGAAGAACGGCTGCGGCTGGCGCACGCCCGCGCCCACTGTGACCTTTACCTGCCAACCGACAATTTGACCCCGGCCGAGGTCGCGTCGACGGCAATGGCCTTTTTGGAACGCATCGGCGCCCGACGCAACCCGGCCTAGCATGCGAAGAGGTCTCACACCAAGACACGAAGGACACAAAGGAATTGGTCGGCGCCCGACGCAACCCGGCCTAGCATGCG
>JAYRVL010000287.1:0-5191 GCA_041918575.1 Anaerolineae bacterium
CTACCTCCTACCTCCTACCTCCTACCTCCTCCCTCCTACCTCCTACCTCCTACCTCCTACCTATGACCCCAATCATAGCCCCCCGCTCTCCTTTGGCCTATAATCCCGCCCAGAACGTGTGGTGAGGAAGGGAGAAAGGAAGGGAGAAAGGAAGGGTCCAATGTACCGTCACATTCTCGTACCGCTCGACGGCTCTGCGTTCGCCGAACAGGCCCTGCCTCACGTCCAGGCGCTGGTCATGGCCAGTCCTGGACCAGTCGAGGTTTATTTGCTTTCGATCGCTCCCCTGCTGCAAGGCCGCTCGGTGACGATGGTCAGTCTCTACCCATTCTATGTGTCACAGGATCACCTGGACATGGCGCGACGTGAGTTGGAGCGTCTGGAGAGCGATTTGCAAGTGTACCTGGCGCAGATCGCCCAGCAGGTCAACGGCTGGGGCGCTCACTGCCATGTGGATGTTCGTCATGGCGATCCGGCAGAAGAGATCCTGACGCAGGCGGCTGCAGTTCGGGCTGATCTGATCGTCATGTCCACCCACGGCCGGTCTGGTCTCAAGCGTTGGGTGTTTGGCAGCGTGGCCGTCAAACTGCTGCACCAAGCCACTCTGCCGATCCTGCTCATTCGACCGCGTGAGCTGACGGCCCCATCGTCGGACTGAGTCAATCCATGAAGGATCAATTAGACGAGCCAGTAAGACGAGCCAGTAAGAAGAACCAATAACAAGAAGCAACCTGATGCAACTACTCGACATTCTGCGCGTTCTCAACGGACGCATCGTCAACCATATCAATACCCCGGAGCTGGAGCTTTATTCAGGCGGAGCTGCTGACCTGATGAGCGATGTGCTGGCCTTCACCACCGATGGCAACAGCCTGCTGTTCACCGGGCTGACCAATCAGCAGGTGGTGCGCACCGCGGAGATGGCAAACATCGGCGCCATCGTCTTCGTGCGCGGCAAGCAGCCGTCGTCAGCCACGATCGAGCTGGCCGATGAGCTGCACATTCCCCTCATCGCCTGCGACTACAGCATGTACCAGGCCTGCGGCCTGGCCTACCAAGCCGGGCTGCCCAACAACCGCCTGGCCGATCTCCGGCCTGAGCCGTCGCCATGACAGGCGCCTCCACTGCCGCCGCGCCGGAGCATGACGAACTGACCCGCGTGCAGGAACTGGTCTATGAACTGCGCGTGCAGGAGGTGATGACCGCCGCGCCGATCACGGTGACGCCCGCCACGCCGCTGGTCGAATTGATGGAGATCATGCGCGCCAGGCGTATCTCCGGCGTGCCGGTGGTGGACCCTGCGGACGGGCGCCTACTCGGCATCATCAGCATCCAGGATTTGATCCAGGCGCTGAACGCCCAGCGCGCCGGCGACCGGGTGGCCGACCACATGACGCCAACCGTGGTATCCGTGCGCACCGATGACCGAGCGGTCAAGGCGGTCAACCTGTTTGCCCAGCACGGCTATGGCCGTCTGCCGGTGCTGGATGGCGCCGGCGCCCTGGTCGGCATCGTCACCGCCAGCGACATCACGCGCGGGCTGCTGCGCACTCTCAACCGCCGCCTCCAGGCCGAGGAGATGCGCCGCTACCGCGCCAGCCACATCTTCGATGACATTGTGTCGGATGAGACCAGCTTGGTGCTGCGCTACCGGGTGGCGCCGCGCGACTTCACGCACGGGGGCGAAGCGTCCAGCAAGGTCAAGCGCGCTCTGGAACGGCTGGGCGCCAACCCGGCCCTGGTGCGCCGCCTGGCAATCACCGCCTACGAAGCCGAACTGAACCTGGTGATCCACGCCACCAACGGCGGCGAACTGCGCGTGGAAATCTCGCCGCACCGCATCACCCTCATCACCGAAGACGACGGCCCGGGCATTGCCGATGTTGACAAGGCCTTCGAACCGGGCTTTACCACCGCGCTGGATTGGGTGCGCGAGCTGGGCTTCGGCGCGGGGATGGGACTAACCAACATCAAACGCTACAGCGACTCAGTCGAGATGGACTCAGCCCTGGGACGCGGCGCCACCCTGCGTGCCACTTTCGTTGTTGGCAATCAATCCGAGACTGCTGTTTCATGACGACACGGAGGAATCCAATGCCATTGCAGGAAATTGCAGATGCGCTCAATCTGAAGCTGATGACCCCCACGACTTCGCTCGACCGCCCGGTGCTCAGCGGCTATGCTTCCGACCTGTTGAGCTGCGTGATGGCGGCCGCTAAAGCCGGCGCCCTATGGGTTACGCTGCAGGCGCACCCCAATGTGGTGGCGGTGGCCAGCCTGCTCAACCTGGCCGGCGTCATCATCACCGAGGGCGCGACCATCAGCGCCGAAACCCTGGCCCGCGCCGAACAGGAGAACGTCCCCCTGTTCAGCACCCCGGCCGGCACATTCACGGTGGTGGGGCAGTTGGCGGGCATGGGGGTGAGGGAGGGGTGAGAGATTGGAGATTGGAGACCGGAGATTGGAGATTCGTGGGAATTGGTGTAATTCGTGGCAGAGAGTGGAGAGCGGAGATTGGAGACCGGAGATTGGAGAGCGGAGAGCGGAGATTGGAGATTGGAGACCGGAGATTGGAGATTGGAGATTGGAGATTCGTGGGAATTGGTGTAATTCGTGGCAGAGAGTGGAGACCGGAGATTGGAGATTGGAGATTGGGGAGCGGAGATTGGAGATTGGGGAGCGGCGAATTCTCGTCTTCCACGTACCCGATCTCTGATCTCGGATCTCGGATCTTCGAGTGGGGACCGGAGGGGCGCTGGGTTCGCTGTGATCTGCATCTGCACACGGTGCTGTCGCCCTGCGCGGAGGTAGAAATGATCCCGCCGCTGATCGTGCGCCGGGCGTTGGCGTTGGGGCTGGACTTGATCGCAGTGACCGATCACAACGCCACGCACAACGTCGAGGCGGTGCAGCGGGCCGCGGCCGGCACGCCGCTGACGGTCTGGCCGGGGATGGAGGTGCAGACGCGGGAGGAGGTTCACCTGCTCTGCCTGTTCGACAATAACGCGGCCGCCTTCGCCTGGCAGGCGCGGGTGGATGCCAGCCTGCCGCCGCTCATGAATGACCCGGAGCATTTCGGCGGCCAGTTCGTGGTGGACGCCACGGGCGAGTTCATCCGTCACCACACGCCCCTTCTGCTCACCTCCACCGCGTTCAGCATCGAGGAGGCGACCGCACAGGTCAACGCGCTGGGCGGCCTGGTCATTCCCTGTCATGTGGATCGCCCCAGTTTTAGCCTGCTCGCCAACCTGGGCTTCGTGCCGCCCGATCTGGCCGCGCCGGCGCTCGAGATCTCCGCCCGTCTGACCCCGGCGCAGGCGCGGGCGCAATTCCCCATGCTGGGCGCCTGGCCCCTGGTGCAAAACGGCGATGCGCACCGCCTGAACGAAATGATCGGACGCACGCGGGTTCGCCTGACCGCGCTCACCATCCCGGAACTGGCCGCGGCGCTGCGCTGCCCGGCGCGGCTTGCCATTGACATTGGCTGAGGTTTGTGCCAAATTGCACAAATTGACTTGACGATATGACTTTTGTCATAGGGTGCGGCCGGTTGTCGCGCTATAATCGCAGCGTGTCAACATGGACCGGCAGGCTGCCCTGCACGATCAGAAAACGATTGATCTTGATTGGAGAGGAATGCCCACATGGCACAGCCATCCGTTGATTTGAGTCTGTTAGAGCCGATTCTGGCCGAATACGCCGATCAAAAAGGCGCGCTCATCCCCATTTTGCAGCATGCGCAGGATGAATACGGCTACCTGCCCGCGCCGGTGCTGGAAGTCATCTCCGAGCGCACCGGCACGCCGTTGAGCAAGATCTACGGCGTCGCCACGTTCTATTCGCAGTTCTATCTGCACCCGCGTGGGCGCCACATCGTGCGCGTGTGCGACGGCACCGCCTGCCACGTCAAAGGCGCGGCCAGGATCATTGACGAACTGGGCAACACCCTGAAGATCATCCCCAGCCAGACCACCGACGATTTCCGGGTCACATTCGAGGTGGTCTATTGCCTCGGCTCCTGCGGTCTGGCGCCGGTGGCCGTGGTGGATGAGCGGGTGGTGGGTCGCCTGACCCCCGCGCAAATGGTCAAACACGTGCAGGGATTGGCGTAGGGGTTTATTGGTAGACCATACGCATATTCAAGTGGAATGTCAGGAGAATCAGAAACCATTCTCCGGAGACTGAGGATGAAACGTCTACTTTTTTTTGTCGGCAGATTGTCAGGACCGGTGGCTCTTGCTGTCTTGGCCGTTGCTGTCATCTTATCCCTCAAAGGGATACAGGATAATACGGCGCCGTCACCTCAGGCGTTTCAGTCGCCTATTGAAACGCCGTCTACGTTCGTGCCTACTAAAATACCCGGCACAGCCTCGCCGACGTCCATTATCCCTGTTTCTCCGCATCCAGCCACTGACACTCCGACACCCGGCAGAACACCATCGGTAGAGCCAACTCGACTATTGACGGCGACTCCCGACGGTACCGACACGCCTTCACCCACGCCGATACCCATGGTGATCACGACTCTACCACCGGGGCAAAAAATAATCTACAAGCAATATGATAATAGCACGATGAGTATTTGGGCAGCGAGTGCGAGTCACCCTGAGCTCAGACAAATGCTTTTCACAATTTCGGATCCTCAGCGATTCGGTATACGAGCAGGCATATCATACGACGAAACAAGAATCGCTTATACTGTTCTTCCTTCTGATCGCTCTCTCGATCCATTTGCGGCTGATCTGCGATTGGCGAATATGGATGGTTCACAGGATCAATTGTTGGCGACGCAAGTAGACATTGGCCGATTCGTCAATTATCCTCTATGGTCACCAGATGATCAGTGGATTGCCTTTAGTCGTCAGACAGCATCTGAACCACCTTTCGTTCAAACCATAAATGCCCTCAGTTTAGCGACGGGGCAAGAACTCACATTGGTGAGCGCCGATGAATCTACCTGGCTTTGGCCCCTCGATTGGTCTCCAGATGGTCGTTATTTTTATTATATCCGCGGTACGACACGCGCTGAGTTGTGGCGTGTGGATCTTGGCTACGAGAGGAATGAGTACCTGCGTCTTGTCTGGGATGGGACAGTTCCGCGTTGCTACTTCTTATCTCGCAATGGAGAGTGGCTGCTATGCACGGTATTGGAATCACGAGATCCGGTGCGTTATGCCGTCATTGTTGTTCC
>JAYRVL010000288.1:0-2745 GCA_041918575.1 Anaerolineae bacterium
GCAGCGCCACCATGACTGTCAGATCGCTGACTGCGCCGCCGGAGTACCACAGGATCGCCAGGATCGCACCCACAGCGGCCAGACCGATGTAGAGCCGCGTGACGGTGCGATGGCTGTAACCGGTGATGACCAGCCGTTGGTAGAGGTGGGAGCGGTGAGCGGCGAAGACGTTCTCAAGGTAGCGAAGGCGTCGGAGGAAAGTGAACGCGGCGTCGAAGACGAAGGGCCAGACCAGCAGGACGCCTTGTATCGGGCGCACGTCAATCAAACAGGGCCGCGATAGTCTGTAAAATCAGTTTCAGGTCGCTGAGCAGGGTGCGCCGGGCAAGGTAGGCCAGGACGAGGGCCAGGTCGAGGGCCAGTTTGTCGGGGAGGACGCGGGTGCGGCGGAGGCAGGAAAGAAACATGGGTCACTTACTCTATGCCGAGGGTTTGCGGCCTGTTGTCTGCGCTTTCAGCAGCAGCAAATAACTTTCCTGAGCAGAAATCGTTCTTTGGAGTTCAGCGTTTTGCTGTTCAAGAAGATGGATTTTTGCCTCGAAAACCCTCTGAAGACGCTGTGCCAGGCGATGCGCCACCAACTGGGGCCGGTTGAGCCGTAACAGTGCAACATGAAAAACGCCTGTAGGAGTCAACCCGTGAAGATAGCCGGTGTTCTCATCCGTGATCACATGATCAGCGACATCGTCGTCGCAAGGGTGTAAGACGCGCCGACCGTGAGCCAAATCAGTGCTGTCTGGCCAGAAATCCCCTTTGTACTGGTTGCACCGAACACAGGCGTAGATCAGGTTATTCTGGTCGTCACTTCCGCCTGCTGCACGCGGCCGGTAGTGGTCGAGGGTAAGCTCGCCGCCCACGGTGATCTCGGTTACACCGCAGTAGCCGCAAATTCTTTGAAAACGCTCTCGAACAGCCTCAAATAGGGGATGGCGCATAACCCTGGCCGCTCAATTCACGCCCTGTCAACATCATATAGGCGCCTTCCAGTGTCCAAATCTGGCGATCCAGACGACGACTTTTGGTCTGAAGTTGGGCATGGGTCGTTTCCAGTCTCTCCACCTCAGCTCTAAGCCTACGCAACATCGCCAGGCTGCTATTCTCCCACTGCGTCTTCCCCTCGTCAGCATCCATTTCCATCAACCCCGCTGCGTAGATGGCTTGCTCAGCTGAGTCCAACTCTTCTCCCTTGGCAACCCGAAAATGCAATTGCCACCATCGCTCGTATGCCGTCTGATCCATCTTCAAGCTCCTGGATACATATTCCTTCTTGACTACTACGGCAGGCCGACACATACGCCTTGCTTGCCAGCTTGCACTACAGCGTGCAACACGCATTGCTGTGCGCTAGTACAACTCCTTCCATCGCATTCATTATACTCACCCTGGCCCAGTTGGTCAATCACACTGGGCCGGCCATGGATCCTATTTCGATCTGTACGAACATGATGTTGCGATCTGACCATTCCTCGACCCACAACGTTACCGGGCGTGTCGAATAACCTCCACCACCCGCGCCAGATCGGCCTCGCTCATGGCCGTGCCCGAGGGCAGACACAGCCCGTCCCGGAAGAGCGCCTCGGCCACACTTCTCCCCTCCCTCGCAGGGAGGGGCCGGGGGAGGGTCACCTCGTAGCCTGCGAACACCGGCTGCAGGTGCATGGGCTTCCAGAGGGGACGGGACTCGATGTCCTCCCGCTCCAGCGCCAGGCGGATGGCCGCGCGCGTGGCGCCGAACTGCGCGGAATCCACGGTGAATCTGCCGAGCAGGTGGTCTCGGTCACAGCACTTGCGGACCAGAAGCTGAGGCAGGGCGGTTATGTGTGGTATTCTGCCGGGGGTTCGGCCACCAGCACATTTGCGGCCTGAACGCGGGATCGTTGGTGAGTGCGCACACTCAAGAAACGTGCAAAGTCCAGCACCTCAGCACCAGCAGGCGCCGGGAGCCGAGCAATCAGGGCGGCGACACGATCGGCCATTGAAAGCCACTGTTTTTCTTGGGCGCGCCAAACTAAAACAAATTGTTCTGGAGGTAGTGCCAGGAAGCTCAATGTCTGCCCCTGTTCATCACTGAACTCGATCTCGAATGCCTTGCCGTCGCCATGCACTTCCAGGACGGTGCCTTGCATGCCAGCGTAGAGCTTGTGTTGGGGCAGATCCACGATTAGTTCTACTACGTCAAATAGATTTGCAACCTGCATCTGACTATTCCTCGGCCCACAACGTCACCAGGCGTACCGCATCCTCTTCTGTGCGAACGATCCAGCCGGTACGGACAGTGGCTTGTCGGCCGTTGATACCGGTGATCAGAAAATCGGCCACATAGCGGTACCCATAGCGGTCAGCACCAAGCAAGCGCGCTTCTTCTTGAGGCGCCAACGTTTCGAGCTGACTGAGCAAATGCTGCCAGTTGTCCAGAGTATACCCCAGAGCACGCTCAAAGACAAGCGCCTTGTGTCGTCCACGTGGCGCATCAGGGTTGAGTGCATACTCCACTAGTTTGCGGGAATCCATGATAAGACGGCTGGCAAGTTCAGATAGCAGCATCTTCGGAACTCACAGATTGTCGCCCTTCCGGGGGTGCTCCATGCATGCGACGCACCACCTCCACCACCCGCGCCAGATCGGCCTCGCTCATGGCCGTCCCCGAGGGCAGACACAGCCCATCCCGGAACAACGCCTCGGCCACACTTCTCCCCTCCCTCGCAGGGAGGGGCCGGGGGAGGATCGCCTCGTAGCCTGCAAACA
>JAYRVL010000289.1:0-7057 GCA_041918575.1 Anaerolineae bacterium
CGCCTGACGGGCGAGCCGCCGGGCGTCCACCTGCGTGGACGCGATGCCGGACCGCGCAGGCCGACCTGGCGGCGGAACGCCCCTTCGGCCCGAATTCATTCGGCGGCTGGGCGATTGAAATCGCGCCTGATGGGCGTGCCGCCGGGCGTCCACCTGCGTGGACGCAATACCGGCCCGCGCAGGCCGACCTTGCGGCGGAACGCCCCTTCGGCCCGAATTCATTCGGCGGCTGGGCCTGGCTGTTGGCCTTTCTTATCAGCGGCGCCTTGCTGTTTTTTGGGCGAAATCCTGCTGCGGCCGCTCATCCGATCGCCGCGGCCAACCCAGGCCCTGGGCAGCCGGCAGCCGTCGTGCAGTCCAGCCAGATCAACACCTGCCTGGCCGTAGATGCCACCATCCATGAGGCCGAGGCCACCGCGCTGCTCGCCTTCTCCGGCACGCCCAGCAGCGCCAGCCTCAAGCTCGACATCAACAATGCGCGGCCAGGTCACAGCATCTACCTCAACGACAGCAAGATCGGTGAGATTCCCGACTGGACCGCCGGCGCCGGCTACTGCTCACGCACCGGCATCACCACCACCCTGCCGATTGCCAACCTGGCCCTGGTGCGCAACGGCCTGAACACCATCCGCATCGTCAACGACGCGGACCCCAACGACAGCTACAGCATCGCCAGCGGTATCCTGGAAATCAGCGGTGACGTGAGCGGCGCCACCTATCAGGATTTTGTCTACGCCAGCAGCTATCCCGCCTATCCCAGCTATCCGCGTGCCATTGCCCAAATTCCCTCCAACTACGATGGCGCGCCGCGGCCGCTGGTCATCGGCGTGCATGGCTACGGCAACGAGCTGAGCCTGCGCTGGCAGCCGATCTACGCCTACGGCGCGGAGGCCAACCGCCGCGGCTGGCTGCTCGCCTCGCCCGAAATGCACGGCGAAAACCCCGACTCCGGCGGCGGCCATTCCCTGGGCGCCCGCGCCGCGCAGCGTGACCTGCTCGACACCGTCAACTACATGAAAGCCCATTACGCCGTGGACAGCAGCCGCGTCTACCTGATCGGCTTTTCCATGGGCGCGCAGACCGCCCTGCTCACCGCAGCCAAATACCCGGAGGTCTTTGCCGGCATCGTCGAATACTCCGCCTTCGCCTCCCTCAGCGATTGGTACTACGAAACCGAGGACTGGCGCCGCACCGTCATCGAAAGTGAGACCTACGGCGCGCCGTCCGGTCAACCGTTCGAATACGCGCGGCGCAGCCCCAAGTACGTCGCGCTCAGCTTCAAACACATGCCGCTGGCGATCGTGCATGGCAGCGCCGACACCAAAGTGCTCCCCCATCACGGCCAGGACATCTTCGCAGCCGTCAGCCTGACCGGCCCCGACCGGCTGGAAATGCACTGGTACAACGGCGATCACGACGGCGACCCCAGCCCCTGGGATGCCGTCTGGGCCTTCGACTTCCTCAGCCCCCTCACCCTCGCCAGCAACCCGCCCGCCATTGCCCTGCGCACCGACGAGAGCAAAACCGCCTGGTGGCTGGGCGTCACCCAGTACGGCGGCCCGCACTGGACCGCCGCAGACCTAACCTTCGACAGCGGCGCGCGCTGGATCACCGGCATCATCACCGAAGAGGCCGGCGTTGATCTGGCCTTCGATGTCGCCAGCCTGGGCCTGCCCGCCGGCGGCCCCTACGTGCTCGAAAAGGACAACCTGAGCAACGGCAGTCACAGCGTGCAGCCGCTGACCGCCTACAACGGCCGCGTCACCGTCTACCTCAGCGCCGCGCCCTGGCGACTGCGCCTTTCGCCGGGCAACAGCACTCCCACCCCCACGCCGGTGTGGACCTCCACCCCGACCTTGACCCCGACGCCAACCTTGACCCCGACGCCAACCTTGACCCCAACGCCCACCCGCACCCCCACTCAAACGCCCACGCTCACGCCGTCGCCTACCGCGACCGCCACGCGCACCCCCACCGCGACGCCGACCGCCACCCCCAGCCCCACCCCGGCCGTGGGCGCCATTCACGGCGTCGTCTTTGCCGACCTCAATCGCGATCTCGTGCAGCAGGCGGGCGAGCCAGGCATTGCCGGCGCCACCCTCACCCTGCGCCAGGGCGCGTTCATCGTCGCCGCTACCGCCAGCGACAGTCAGGGCGCGTACCGTTTCTTCAACCTCTCCCCCACCAGCTACAGCCTGACCGTCAGCGCGCCGCCCGCCTACACCATCGTCGGCAGCGACAGCCAGGGCGTGCTGGTCACAGCCGGCGGCGATCTCGGGATTGATTTTGCCGCCTTCCCCTGGCAGTATCGCTTCATGCCTCTCTTGAAAAAATCATGACCAACGCTCTGGAACTTACACTCACCGGCATTGCGCATGGCGGCGAAGCCATCGGGCGCCATGACGGCAAGGTTGTTTTCGTCCCTTTTGCCATCCCCGGCGAAACCGTGCGCGTCGCGATCACGGAGCAGAAGGCCAATTGGGCGCGGGCGCGGCTGCTGGATGTGCTGACGCCCAGCCCGGACCGCGTCGAACCGCCCTGCCCTTTCTTTGGCCCACCAGCAAATCCAAATGGTCCCGGAATCGAGGCTTCAGCCGGTCTGCCACAGGGTTCTCAAGCGCCCAATAACCGGCTAAAGCCTCCATTCCAGATGTCTTCAGCGACCACATTTGGAATTCCTGTTGGCCCACAGCGCTGCGGCGGCTGCCAGTGGCAGCACATCGCCTACGAGCGCCAACTCCAGCTCAAACAGGCCATCGTGCAGGATCAACTGGCGCGCCTGGGTCGCCTGCCCAACGCGCCGGTGGCCGAAACCTGGGCCGTGGCCCTCACTGATGAGGCTGACCCGGCCTGGCGCTATCGCAATCATGTGCAGTTCAGCATCACCGCAGATGGCCGGCCGGCCTATCAGCAGGCCGCCAGCCATGACCTGATCGCGGTGGACGAGTGCCTGCTCCTATCGCCGGCGCTGGACGCGGTCCATGCCGCGCTGTGGGCGGGCGCACAGGGCGATGGCAATCAACAGGGCAATCAACAGGGCGATGAACAACCGCCGACCGCAGCCTCGGCCGGTTACAAAGGCAAAGTCTGGACATTGGGCGACGCGCCCGGGCGCGAAACATCCGGCCCGCTCCTGCGCCGCGTCAGCGCGCGCAGCAGCGCCGCCAGCGGGCAAACGCTGGTGACACTGGAAACTGACGACGATCAAGCGCCGGAACTGACCCTCGATCTGCCCGCGTCGGTTGCGCTGCTGCACCGCGATGGTCAGGCCGAGGCGCTGGTCGGCCAGGCGTTCATCGAAGAAGAGGTGCATGGGCGCCGCTACCGCATCTCAGCCGGCAGCTTCTTCCAGGTCAACACCGCGGGCGCGGAAGCCCTGGTGGACCTGGCGCTCGACTTCCTCGACCCGCAGCCGTCGCAGCGCCTGCTCGACGCCTACGCGGGCGTGGGGCTGTTTGCCCTGGCCCTGGCCCCCTTCTGCCGCCAGGTGGACGCCATCGAAGCCGCGCCCAGCGCGTGCGCGGACTTTGCCTGGAACGCGGCCGACCTGCCGCACGTCCGCCTGCACGAGGGCGACACCGCGGCCGTGCTGGCCTCCCTCAGCGGGCCTTACCACGGCATCGTCGTGGATCCCCCGCGCAGCGGCCTGGGCCAGGCGGTGATTACCCACTTGGCTCGACTGGCCGCCCCGCGGCTGGTCTACGTCTCCTGCGACCCGGCCACCCTGGGCCGCGACGCCGCGCTGCTCACGCAGGCCGGCTACCGACTGCGGGCCGTGCAGCCGCTGGACCTTTTTCCTCAAACCTTTCATGTGGAGAGTGTCGCGCTGTGGGAACTCTGAAGAACCTGGTCGTGTTGATGCTGGCGCTGGTCGTCAGTTTGTGGATGGCGACCCGGCCGCCCGCCCGCGCTGCCGCCAACGCCCAACCGTCGCTGGCGCCGCAGATCCCTTCCTGCACCTTGCACGAAGGCGCGGCCTGCCCGCCGTCCGTGGATGGCCGCCTGCGCTGGCTGCGCACCCGCCAGGCCGAAGGTAAACTGACCGGCGCGCTGGCCTCCGCCGTGCCGGTGACGGCGCGCTTTGCGCAGCCGCCCACCGCCGATGACCTGGCGCGCCTGCGCCAGATCGGCGAGGTTTCACCCTGGGCCGCGGACAGCCTGTGCCTTGACCATGAAGCCCTGACCCCGGTCGTCCGCGCCGCGTGCGCGGACCGGCGCGTCTTCATCGTGCCGCTGCGCGTGCCCTGGCCCAACTTCGAGCGCCTGCTCAGCCTGCCCGGCCTGCTACAAATCGAAGCCGACACCGGCGAGGACCTGCTGCCGCCGCTCGACATCAACGTGGCAGAGATGCACGCGGCCGCGACTTGGACCGTCTCCAACACCCTGCCCGGCGGCCTAACCGGCGCGGGCGTTACCATCGCCGACATTGACACCGGCGTGGATGTCTTTCACCCGCTGCTCTTCCGAGCGGATGGCGGCGATTTCGCCTGGCTGGACCGCAACGGCAACGGGCTTTTCGAGCCAGGCCTGGACATGGTTGACCTGAACGGCAATGGCGAGCCGGACGCCAACGAATGGCTCAACGTGGTCGAAGCTACCTCGGCGCAGCTCGACGGCTATCCGCGGCCCTACGATGTGCCGGGCGCCAACGACGGCATTTTTCAGGCCGACGCCGATTGGCTCTACAACGATGCCAACCGCAGCGGGCAGCGGGACTTTGGCGCCAGCTTTGGCGACAGCGCGCCTTCCCTGGGCGAACAGGTTTTCCTGGTCAACGACGCCAACGGCAACCGGCAGCTCGACCCCGGCGAAACCCTGATCGGCCTGGGCAGCAGCAAGATCGCGCGCGTGCTCGATGTCAACGGCGTCACCCGGCAGCGCGGCGTGGATCTCAGCCGCACCGCGGCCGACCCGTTTGTGCATGGCACCTCGGTGCTCGGCATCCTGGCCGGCGGCTGGCCCCACATCAGCCGCTACACCGGCCTGGCGCCTGACGCGGAGCTGCTGCTGGCCGATCCTTACAACTCCGGCAACAGCCTGTCGGAGTCGCTCCTGTGGGCGCTTGCCAACGGCGCGGACATTGTCGTGCATGAGTACACGCACGTCAGCCAGGAATTTTTCGACGGCTCGTCCAACCACGAGCTGCTGATCGCTGAGGCGCAGCGCCAGGGCGTCGTGCAGGTTTTGCCTTCCGGCAACATCAACCGCGGCTTCAAGCACACCGCGGTCAGCCTGCTTCCCGGCCAGGTGACGCAGATGCCCTTCAAGCAGCCTTCTGGCAACGACCCCACCGCGGTGGACATCACCCTGGTGTGGGCCGGCGACCCGGCCACGCTGGCGGCCACCCTCACCACCCCCGCGGGCGGGCCGGCCAACACCTTCACCCTGGCCGCGACCGGCAATTCCATGCTGACCGCCGACGGCCATGCCATCGCGGGCGTGCGCCTGCAATCGAGCCGCGGCACGGCCCGCCTCGATTTTCACCTGCTGCGCAACCCGCTGGCCGCGGGCGCCTTCACCCTAACGCTCACCAACACGGCCGGCGCGCCGGTCATGCTCAGCGCGCTCGTGCAGGACAACCGCACGGCCTGGGTGGGCGGTACGGAATGGGTAGCGCCCCGCAGCCCGGCGCTGAGCGTGATCTGGCCGGCGACCGCGGACGCGGGCATTGCGGTCGGTTCGTACAGCACCCGCGGCTTCAGCGGCGGCCTCGATCCGGTGACGCCCGGCAGTCTCAGCGTGTTCAGCGGGCAGGGGCCGCGCGTGGACGGCCAGCCCCTGCTGGACCTGGCGGCGCCCAGCAACTACGACGTAGCCACCGCGTCCGATCGCACGCAGACCGGGCGTTGGGGCGAATACCGTTGGTTCAGCGGCACCAGTGGCGCCGCGCCGCATGTGGCCGGCGCCGCGGCCCTGCTGCGCCAGGCGCGCCCCGATCTGACGGCCGCACAGATCGAAACCGCGCTGCGCGCCGGCGCGCGGCGCGACAGCTTCACCGGCAGCCAGGCCAGCGAAGCCTTCGGCGCGGGCAAGGTGGATGTGGCCGGCGCGCTGCGCCAGGTTTTGCCCTTTGCGCCGCTGCGCGCGCCCCGACTCGCAGGCCCCGCGCCCGCGCCGGATGGCGTCATGCTGCCGGGCGAATGGGACGCGGCCGGTCACCGGCAGTTCCCGCTGGCCTTCCTCGCCAACACCCCGCAGCAGGGTCTGCTCGATCTCTGGCTGCTGGCTTCGCCGGGCGCGGGCGACCGCCTGCTGATCGCGGCGCAGATCAGCGGCGTGCAGTTCACGGCCAGCGACGCGCTCTGGCTCTGGTTTGGCGGCGGCGATGTCAAATCGCTCAGCGCGGCCGCGGGCTGGCAGGACTGGCATTGGGCCAACGGCGCCCTGGTTTTGGACACAGCGGCGCACGGCCGCGGCGCGGTGAGTCAAACCAACGCCGGGTTGGTGTTCGAGCTGGGCATGCCGCTGGCGCCGGCCGATGCGGACGATGTGCAGCTTACGCCTCTGCACGACAGCCTGTTTGCGGTGGCGTTCGGCCAGTCGTTCACCGACGCGTTTGGCGTGGCGCGGCTGGCGATGGGCGCGTGGCCGGCCGATTTCTATCATGGGCAGTGGGACAAACTGGGCCGCCTGGCCCTGGCGCCGCCGGTCAGCGGCGACGTGAGCGGAGATGGCATCGCGGACGTGGTGGATGTGCAGCGCATCGCCCAGCGCTGGCCCGGCGACAGCCGCGACCCCGCTTTCGACGCCGTGTACGACCTCGACGCGAACGGGCTGATTGACCTGCTCGACATCCAGTTGATCGCCGATTCGTGGGCAGACTGAATTTTCCTGCCACGAATTTCACCAATTTGCACGAATTTTATGGGCTTTTCGTGCCAATTCGTGCCATTCGTGGCCAAAATCCGCCCCGCTTTCTCTGCCACGAATTTCACCAATTTGCACGAATCGAGCTTCTGTCTTCGTTTCGATTCGTGCAATTCGTGGCAAAAATCCGCCCGTCGTGCTGCTCCCCATCACAGCCTTCACCCGGTTGCCGTCCGCGTCGTAGGTGTAG
>JAYRVL010000290.1:0-3305 GCA_041918575.1 Anaerolineae bacterium
GACACTCGCCACGCTAAAGGGGCCGACGCAGGACAGCCAGTTGTTCCCGGCGGCGCATCAACCGTGAGACAGCGGCATTGGAGCACACCCTGATGTGGCTGGTGCCGTTGTGGACTTTGGCACTTGCGCTGCTGATCGCCCTATTCTCGAAGGGAAAATTCCGGCAAGCGGGGCGCTGGCTGGCCGCCGTTCTAGCCGTCATTGCGCTGGTGCCGTGGCTTCCCTCAAGTCATGCGCAGCCGCGGCGCAAGCCGGCTACCCAGATCGTTTATCGTTTCGACGATCATCGGTACCTTCAACTCACGGGGTATGGGTGCGAAGGTTCCGTCGACTACGTAGATGAAAAGCGAAAGCTAAGAACCAACATTGCCTCGCAGTATTGGCGCCTGTTCTTGCCGCGACTGGTTCATGCCGATGATGACGGGGACTTTGTCTTCATTCCGCTGGACGATGTTTCGGCCTTCACGGTTTCAAGAGACCATGGTCAGTCGTTTCAAGATGCGCGATGGGTAGGAATCATTGAATTCGGCTCTGAAAACATCAAACAGATCACCATCGTAAACCGCCAAGCCTTCATCGAGACCAAGGACGGAAGGCTTTTCATGACATCCAAGCCGTTTGGTCAAGGATGGGGCATGGGCGTAATCGATCCGGTGAATGAACTGCCAAACACGATCTTTAGGGAATGGCCAAGTTTTCAACATCTCCCTACCAAAGTCCCCCCCATAAAGAACTACAAAGGCTGGACCGAGATGCACTGCGATCCTGATCTGGAAGGCGCGCCGGTATCGACGCTGGGCAGCAAGTGGAACGCCTTTCAGACTGACGTGCTGGCGCTGCTGGGCAACACAGTGGCGCTGCCCATCACCTGGGTCGCGCGCCAAGCCAGCGCCCGGCCGACTACGTGATTCTGAACAACGCGTCTAACGGTTTGAAAACGCCAACGCTGTAATGCTGGCCGGCATACGGCCGGCTGCGTGAATTCATGGTGCGAACGCGGCCACCCAGCAGCGCCACAACCGCGTGTTCCAGGACAAGACGGTGCTGCAGATCTTCGAGGAAGTGGCCGGCGCCTACACCCCGCGCGTGGCCTGGCGCGCCGCACCGGAAGTCGACGCCTTTGTAGGCCAAGCCCGTGTGCGCAGCTACACGGTGCAATACCGCGAAAGCGACTACGCCTTTCTCTCGCGCCTGCTGGCCGAAGAAGGTCTGGGCTTTTGCTTCCGCGACACCAGCGGCGCGGAATCACAGAAGGCCGGTGGCAGCCAAAGCACGGACAACACGGCCGAGCCCGAACTGGGCGAGGCCCCGCTGCATGAGCTGCTCATCTTCGCAGATTCCGCCGCCCTGCCGGAGGACTATTCCAGCCTGCACCAGAACGGTGGCCGGGGCATCCGCTTCCACCGCGCCGCCAGCCAGGAAGACCAGGACGGCATTCAAGCCTTCGGCGCACAGCGCATCCTGCAGCACGCCACCACCACGCTCGCCAGCTATGACTACAAGGCCAAGCGCGTCATCGGCGCCAGCGTGCCGACCGCTCACGCCTACGGCGGGCCCAACGCCCCGGCGCTGGAAAGCTATGACTGGGTTGGCACCTATGCCTTTGCCGACAGCGCCGAAGCCGAGCGCGCCGCACGCCTGCTGCGCGAAGCGGCCGAAGCACGCAACAAGACCTGGATCGGCCAAGCCAGTGTCAGGACATTTCGTCCTGGCAGCTGCTTCGATCTGACTGAAAGCCCACTCGACGAGGGCAAAGCAGGCCAGGACAGCGATCGGCGCTTCCTGCTCACCGAGGTACGCAGCCGCGGCGTGAACAACCTGCCGCGCGAATTGAGCCAGCGCGCCCAGGCGCTGCTCGGCAGCGAGGATCGGAGCCTGGACCCCGCCGCCCTTACTCATGGCTACAGCGCGCACATCAGCGCTATCCGCGCCGCCGTCCCCTGGCGCCCGGTCCTGACCGATGGCAATGGCGCACGCCTGAACCCGCGCCCCACCGCCAGCGGGGTGCACAGCGCCGTGGTGGTCGGTGCCGACGGCCAAACACAGGCCAGCGGCGCCGAAGAGATTCATACCGACAAGCTCGGGCGCATCAAGGTGCGTTTTCCCTGGCAGCAGGCCCAAGACGGCCAGGACCGCAGCACCTGCTGGGTGCGCGTGGCCAGCCGCTATGCCGGCGCCGGCCATGGCGCCCAGTTCACGCCGAGAATCGGCCAGGAGGTGCTGGTCGGCTTTCTGGAAGAGGACATCGACCGGCCTATCGTGCTCGGGGCGCTGTACAACGGCCAGGGCGAAGGCGCCAGTCCTCCCACCCCCGGCGGACAGAGCACGGCCAACACCAACCCCAACGTGTTCGCCCTGGCGCGCGACAATACCGCCAGCGCCCAGGGCAATCTCGCCGCCGGCAACAGTCCGGCCTGGCATGGCCAGGCGGCGGGCGAGGATGCCCATCGCCATGGCGGGGCGCTGACCGGTTTCAAGACCCAGGGCTTTGGTGGGTCGGGTTACAACCAGCTGGTGTTCGACGACAGTGCGAACCAGCTCAGAATGCAGCTGGCCACCACCCAGGCGGCGAGCCAGCTGAACCTGGGCCATCTCATCCATCAGGCGGACAATTACCGCGGCTCGTTCAGAGGCCAGGGCTTCGAATTGAGGACCGATGCCTATGGGGCAATACGTGCCGGGCGCGGTCTAATTCTGTCGACTTACCAGGGCAGCGCCCCGGACGGTAATCCCGAGCCCGCCGGGGATTTCGCTGCCGGCCAGGCGCTGCTCAAGCAGGCCGGTCAACTGGCCGAGCGCTTCAGTCAGGCCGCCGCCACGCATCAGACGGTCAAGTTCGCCGCGCACGAGGGGGCGAGCCAAGCCGGCCAGAGCGTGATCGATGCCCAGGGCGCACCACTCAAGGCGCTGCATACGGCCGCTTCGGGCATGGTGGCGGGCAGCGCGCTGGAGGCAGCGCTGCAGGATGCCAGCGCCAAGAACACCGCCACCGGCTCCCCTCTCCCCGCGGCGGGAGAGGGGCTGGGGGTGAGGGGGAATACCTCCAGCCAAGCGGATTCCAAACTCCCTCATTTCAGCGATCCGCTCATCGGACTCGCCGCTAAGGCGGGGCTGGGTCTGATCGCCGGCCAGAGCCTGCAACTGGCCAACGGCGAGACATTGACCTGGGGCAGCGGCCAGGATACGAATCTGGCGATCGGCAATCAGTTGCACATCCACAGCGGCCAGGCCCTCGGTGTGCTCGCCGGTGCCGTGGCCCCCGGCGAGGCGAATACGGGCTTCAAGGCCGTGGCCGCCCAGGGACC
>JAYRVL010000291.1:0-2067 GCA_041918575.1 Anaerolineae bacterium
GCGCCGTCGAACTGCCCACGTTCGAAGCGCCGACCATCGAAGCGCCGGCTGTTGAACTGGGCGCGGTCGGCGTGGCTGTGACTGGCCTGTCAACGCGCGGCGCCGCGGCGCTTTCCCTGGGCGATGACCCCCTGATTGACATTGATGGCATCGGCCCCACCTATGACCGGCGGCTGCGCGCGGCCGGCATCACCACCTTCGCCGGCCTGGCCAGCCTATCGGTCGAACAACTGGCCGCGATCATCGCAGCGCCGGCCTGGCGCAAGACCGACTACGCCGACTGGATTCGGCAGGCTGCCCTGGCCGCGGAACAGGGCGTCGCGGTGCTGCAAGCGCAGCCGACACTGCGCGCCTTGCAGCCCGATAATCTGGCGCTGCTGGCGCAGGTGGGCGAAAAGACGGCCGACGTGTTGGCCGCGGCCGGCTTTTACAGCTTCGCCGGCCTGGCTGCGGCCACACCTGCCGAACTGGCCGCAGCGGTGGAAGGCGCCGGTTTGCCAGCCGGTGACTATGCCGCCTGGATTCAAGAAGCGGCCGAACGCAGCGCCGGCGTCAGTGGTCGCCGCCGCAGTGTTAAACCGTTGGAGTAGACGCTCCGGGAGGCGCCAATGCAACCTCAACGCCCACCATTCTGGGAATGGCCGCTCGATCGCCTAAATGTGGTCCTGCTCACCAGCGCACTCGTATTGCTGCTGCTGCTGAGCCTGGTCAACCTGTCTGTGCAGCGCCGCGCGCTCGAGCTGGCCCGCGCAACGCTGACGCCTCCCGACCCTACTCCCGCCGAAACGATCGGCGCGCCGGCGCAGCCGGGAACGGCTGAGGCAACGCCGGTTGCGGCGCAGACGATCACCCCCACGACGCCGACCAACATCATCCCGCTCGCCATTGTGTTCCCGCGCCACGGTTCACGTTTCCCCACACCCCTGGCGCGAGTGAACGGCACCGCGCCGGTTGGCGCCGCCGTTCAGATCTTCGACAACAACCGCCGCCTGGGGCAGACGGTGGCCGGCGCCGACGGCGCGTGGACGCTCGACCTTGCTGTTCCCCTGGCCCAAGGCGATCACCTCCTGCGCTGCCAGGCCAGCGATGCGCAGAACCGCGCCCTGGGACGATCCGCGCCAATCCTGGTGACCATCCTGGCGCCTGAACCGCCCACCGTGCTGGCGCCCGCGGCCCACACACCGCTCAACGCACGCCAGGCGCCCACGGTCAGCGGCTCGGCCATGCCCAACAGCCAGATTCGTCTGCTGGTGGATGGGCAGGCGCTGGCAGAAACCCGGTCCGACGCCGGCGGCGCGTGGCAGATCACACTGACCAGGCCGCTGGCACGCGGTCAACACCGTGTGCGCGCCGATCTGATTAGCCCCAATGGCAATGTTCTCGTGAGCAGCGCCGAGGTTATCATCAGTGTGGCCCCCTGATCCATCGTTGTCATGCTTGAATCATGTTTGTCATTCTCAATAGTTAGCACCAGTAAGACACCTACCGACTGGAGGAATGCATGTCGAGTTCAGCAGTTATTCCTGAATCCACGGACGGCAGCGGCGCTATGTCTGCACAAGATCAACCTGGAACCGGGCAGCAAGGCAAGGACATCCTTGCCAAATGCCGGGGCGCCTTCCTCGAGGCGCGCCAGGCCATGGCCCAGGGCTATTATCCCTATTTCTTGCCGCTATCAGAAAACGACGGAACTGAAGTCGAGTACCACGGCCATCGCCTCATCATGGCCGGCTCCAACAACTACCTGGGGCTGACCACCGATCCCCGCGTCAAAGAGGCGGCGCTCGCAGCAACCAGACGCTTTGGCACGAGCTGCACCGGGTCGCGCTTTCTCAACGGCAGTCTCGATATGCACGAACAACTGGAGCGCGAGTTGGCCGAGTTTGTGGGTAAAGAGGCGGCCCTGGTTTTCAGCACCGGTTTCCAGGTCAACCTGGGCACGATCTCAGCCCTGGTGGGCCGTGACGATTACGTCATCGTGGATCGCGACGACCATGCCAGCATCGTGGATGGCTGCCGGCTGGCCCTGGGCGAAATGAAACGCTTCAAGCACAATGACGCACGCGA
>JAYRVL010000292.1:0-1822 GCA_041918575.1 Anaerolineae bacterium
AACGTCACGCCGTTGCCGACGAAGAAGTGCCGCGCGCCCAAGGTGCCGTTCAGCGTGACTAGTCCGCCGCCGTCGATGGTGACGCTGGCCAGGTTCATGATCTTCTGCACCGTCAGGTCGATGGTCACGGGGGACGGGCCGCAGTTGAAGGTGACGGTTCCGCCGCCTGCGTTGGCGCTTGCCAAGGCGGTATCCAGGGCTGCCTCGGTGCAGGAGGCGGGCGTGCCCGTGCCGACCACGGCGCTGGCCGCGCGGACAGGTGAGACGTTTAGCAGCGCGGCCAGGACGGCCAACGCCAGCAGCAGGGAAAGCAGTTTTTGTTTCATGGGATCTCCTCTAAATTGGGTTGAGTCGCTTGCGGGTCTTGCGTTTGTGAAATCGATAAGGGCTGCGCGGATGGCTCGTCCTTGCGGGCAGGGGGTTCTCGTCAATGGGTTGTATAGCGGGCTGGCTCTCCTTCTGTACGGCGCGGCTTTCAACCAGGATGGTGAGGGTCTCGGTCACTTCCACGGTTTCGGTCAGGGTGATGCGGAATCGGCGCTGCATGGAATACATCTTACCGGCTGGGCTGTGCGAAAAGGTGACATTTTGTGACAGGTGCTATCACTGCCAGTCCGTGGGCGTCGGGTTCACGGGCGGCTTGTCTTGGTTGGGATTGTTGGGCTTGGGACTGGTACAGCTTGCGCCGCTATAGTTGAAATTGTTGACCAGCACCCCATCGAGGGTCACGCTGATGTTGACAGGCGGGCGCGCGCCTGCGGGTATGTTGCAGCTCAATACATTTGGATTGACGCGTGGGATGGAGCAGCGGGCGAGGGTGTTGTTGAAGCGCACATTCAAGACCCGTCCGCTGATGTCGAGCGGCGGCTGGGCCAGGGTGAAGTTGATGAATCCCTGGGTCAGGTCGCAGGCGCTGATGGCTCCGGTCAACAGCGGGCGCTGGGTTGCGGTCGGGCTGGCGGTGGCCGTTCGCGCGGCCATTGCTGTCATCGTCGGCGCGGGGGTGGATGTGGTCGGGACGCGGGTGACGCCCCCTGTCAATGGGTCGGCGGGGCAATACTGCGCCTGCCAGCCCAGCAACACATCGGCCTCCTTTGTCTCGCTCTCCGCGCCGATTTGCAGGCGTGAGAGATGCGCCACCTTGACGGTCGAACCGTCGGGGCAGGGGATTTCGCAGTCGTAATCGGAAGTGCTGCCGTAGGGGTCGTTCCAGGTGGCAATGTATACGGTGTACCTTCGGCATTGCACGCTGCTGCCATCGCTGAAGCTCAACTTGACGGGTGCGCCTGAGTCCAAGCTGCAGCGGCACATCAAGGTCGCCAGGGCGGCCAGGATCAGCAGGAGTTGTGGGCGTTTCCTTGGGTTCATGCGGCCTCCAATAAAAGGGGATATAGGCTGGATGTTTCCCATCTTAGCGGCCGCGCCGCCGCAAAAGGTGACATTTTGTGACAGGCAAAATCCCCCCTTGCGGCCATTGTCCTGCGACACAGCCATGATAAGATTTGCGCATGTCGTTCCCGATCGCCTTCCCCGCCCAAACCTTCGGCCAAGCCCTGCGCTTTTTGCGCAAGCGTGAACACCTGACCCAGGACGAGTTGGGCCGCGCCGTGGGTTACAGCCGCGAGCAGATCGCCCGCCTCGAAAACGGCAGCCGCCTGCCCGACCTGGCCGTGGTGGCGGCGCTCTTCCTCCCCGCCCTGGGCTTGCAGCGCCAGGCTGAACTGTCCCAGCGCCTGCTCGAACTGGCGGGGCAGGTGCGCGCGGAAGCAGACGGGACGCAGCGCATCACCGTCACCCGCAGTGTGCAGACCCGCACCGAGCG
>JAYRVL010000293.1:0-1881 GCA_041918575.1 Anaerolineae bacterium
CCATCCCACGATACGATCAGGGGCCCGGTCGGCAAAGCAGGATCATGGAGCCAGAATTGCTGGCCTTCCGTGACACCGACGACCACTATGGCATGAGCTACATCCTCCTGCCAATAGTCCAGAAAACCTGTGCGCACAAACAGGATCACCGGCTGCCCGGCGTCGAGCGCGGACAGCAGTTGCGGAATGGACCAGACGCCGTAGACCACACGCAGCCCCAGCGCAGCCAAACGTTGAACGGCAAAACTCGGCGTGCCGTACTCCCGCGCACCCAGAATCCGACCGACCTCTGCTTCCGTGCGTTCCAGTCTCAGATAGGCCAATACCATCCGTACGCAGGCTGGCAAGCAGGATCCGGGAGCCGATTGTTGAAAATGAGGCAACTGGAGTATGCCCCTCACGGAGCAGGCTCCAGGGCTTGCTGCGCTAACTGCTCTGCCACGTGCGCGATGCGGGCCAGTGAAGCGTCATCGTAAGCAATCCCGCCGTAATGCGCATCTACCTCCAACTCGCCGACTTTCCCCACGCGACCGCGCGTCGGGAAGGTCAAATCTACCGGCACGCGCCAGCGCCAACTACCTGCTGGATCTTGCACCAGCCTGGGTTCGCCGGCCAGGAGCAGATTGCTGACCTGCTCCAGCATCAACACGTTTACCTGTTGCCGGGCCACGAACGCTGAAACCCGGATCTGCGGCCCAAACCGCGTGAGGGTCATGCGCTCTTCGATCCAGTGCAAGAAATCCGTGGCGACTTCCGGCCCCCAGGCCCGCACAATCGTCTCAGGCAACCCTATCGCTTCCATGATGACCTCGTCTCGCAACCATGCGCTTCTAAATCTCTAACTTTTCATTGGCCCAAGTATAGCACGGTAGCTCCCAGGCGTCTAACCGGCTCATCAGCGGATGCGATACTGCTCCACAATCTCCAACACGGCGTCAATCACGTCCTGCACATCCTGATCGCTCATTTTGCTGTAGATGGGCAGGGAGATTTCGCGCTGGTATTCCCGATAGGCCACCGGGAAATCCTCCGGCCGGTAGCCATAGGTCAGCCGATAGTAGGGATGGAGATGCAGGGGGATGAAATGGACGCTGACGCCGATGTGACGCTGCTTCAGTTCCTCGATGAAGCGGGCGCGATGATTTCGTAGTACCAGGAGCCTTCGGCTGTGTAGCGCTTCCAGGCGTCCTTGCTGATGCCGTGCAGGGCCATGATGCGGCAGCGTTCGGCCAGGGCGTCGTCGTCGGTGCAGATCATGCCGCCCTCGCCGGTGGTGAGGGTTTTGGTGGCGTAGAAGGAGAAGCAAACGCAATGCGGAATGATGGGTGATGGGTGATGAATGGCCGGAGCGGAGATCGGAGAGCCGATCAGGCGGCCTTTATAGCGGGTGGGGAAGGCGTGGGCGGCGTCTTCGATGACGGCAAGGCGATGCCGGGCGGCGATGGCGGCGATGGCGTCCAGCTCGACCGGCAGGCCGGCGATGTACACGGGGATGATGGCCCTGGTGCGCGGGGTGACAGCAGCCTCGATGCGGGCGGAATCGAGATTCAGATCACGGCTATCTACGTCCACTAGGACGGGCCTGGCGTCGAAGTAGCGGACGACCTCGGCCGTGGCCGCGAAGGTGTAGGGCGTGGTGATGACCTCGTCGCCAGGGCCAACGCCGGCCAGGATGAGGGCCAGGTGCAGCGCGGCCGTGCCGGAGGCGAGCGCCAGCGCATACGGCGCGCCGACCGCGGCAGCGAACTCGGCCTCGAACGCGTCCACCTGCGCGCCGAGCGGCGCGATCGGGTTGGAGGCGGAGACCTCCTGGACGTACTGTTGCTCACGGCCGGACATGTGGGGCGGAGAAAGGTAGATGCGGGATAGGGTCAATGAGGA
>JAYRVL010000294.1:0-1776 GCA_041918575.1 Anaerolineae bacterium
ACACGCGCAAAACGCAGCCAACTTTGTATCAACTCCTGCTCGCTTCTGACGAGAAGGTGTTAGCTTGATGCGTATGGGGGTCATCGGTAATTACCCAACCATCTTTCTCGAGTGCATTCCTGACTGCTTGGTGAATGATGTCTTTCGCCGGCATTTCTTGCTCCCATTGTCTTGGATACCAAGCATCTACTTGATCGGCGACAGCGCCAGCCAATCGTAGCCAATACCCGGATCGTCGTGGGGGATGCGGCCTTCGTCGGCCGGGTTGTAGACATTGGAGGTGACGTAGAACAGGTGCGTGACGCCGCCCAGGACTTTGCAGCCGTGCGCGACGCCGGGCGGAATCTTGACCACGCGGTGCCCGTAGTCCGGCCCCAGCAAGATCTCCTGCGTCTGCTGATAGGTGGGTGAATCGGGCCGCAGGTCGTGCAGCGCCAGCTTGAGCGCGCCGATGGGCACATACCACCAATCCACCTGCTGTTGATGCAAGTGCCAGGCTTTGGCCGAGCCGGGATACATCAGCGCGTAGCTGAGCTGGCCGAACCCCTCTCTGAAGAATTCGTCCGTGATGCGGATGATCTCGCGAAAGATCTGGCGATCATCGCCATCTCCGTGCAGTTCCTTGAGCATGACGCCCTGAATCTGCGGCTGCGGTTCCCCGCGGCCAATGCCTTCCGTTGTGGTGCGCACACGCACCGCCAGTTGTTTCGTCATCTATTCTCCCCCTGCAACCTGACCCGGCCACGCCGGAACCAGGCGGCTCACACGGCGACACAAAGGCGCCAAGAGGTCAACCGATTCCTTTTCTGCCTTTGTGTCTTTGTGCCTTTGTGTGAGAATTCTTCGCTCGCTGCGCCAGAATTTTGCTCGAAGACGTAACTGCTCAGGCGGCCCCCCTGCCCCCCAATCCTGGGGGGAAAAGCATTCGGCTCCCCCAAAATTGGGGGGCGGGGGGGCGCTCCGGGCGCTGTCGAGACCATTCTCACTGCCTGGCTGAGCAGTTACTCGAAGGCGCTAGATTGCTTCGCTGATCACCTTGGCCTGCGTGAAGAGCAGCAGGTAGTCCGCGCCGCCGGCCTTGGAATCGGTGCCGCTCATGTCGAAGCCGCCAAACGGCTCCACGCCGACCAGCGCGCCCGTGCATTTGCGGTTGAAGTAAAGGTTGCCCACGTGGAAATCCTCGCGCGCTCGCTCCAGGCGCGCGCGATGACGGCTGAAGATGGCGCCGGTCAGCCCGTACTCGGTGCCGTTCGCCACATCCAACCCGTCCTCGAACGACTGCGCCTTGATGCAGGCCAGGACCGGGCCAAAGATCTCTTCCTGCGCCAACCGCGCATGGCGATCAATCTCGCCAAAGATCGTGGGCGGAACGAAATAGCCGTTGGTGGGGTTGTGGCTGAGGGGTTGGCCGCCCAGCAGCAGTTTGCCTTCCTGCGTGCCGGCTTCGATGTACTCCCACATCTTAGCATACGCCTTGGCGTCCACCACCGGGCCCATCCAGTGGCTGGGATCAATCGTTGGCCCCACGGTGATCTTTTCCGCCTGGCGCACCACCTTGTCTACCACTTCATCGTAGACATCTTCCACCAGGATGGCGCGCGAGCAGGCTGAGCACTTCTGCCCCTGGAAACCAAAGGCCGAAGCCACGATCGCCTGGGCGGCCGCGTCCAGGTCTGCGCTTTCGTCTACCAGGATGGCGTCCTTGCCGCCCATTTCCAGCAGCGTGCGCTTGAGCCATTTCTGCCCCGGCTGCTGCACGGCCGCGCGCTGGAAGAT
>JAYRVL010000295.1:0-3612 GCA_041918575.1 Anaerolineae bacterium
AGCCAGGGGCCGAGCACCAGCAGCAGCGCACCTGACGTCATCATCCAAAAGATTGGCTTGATGGAGCGCGGCCAGGCCAACGGGCGCCGCGTGAAGCTGGCCGACAGGTCAACCAGCAGTCCGGCGAAGACCAGCGACATGAAGCCCCAGTTGTTGGCGTGGATGTGGACCTCGATGGGCACCGCGATCCGCAGCGCAGCGCCCCAACCCAGCCACAGGCCGGTGCCGACGATGATGCCCAGCAACAAATAGCTCAGTCCGGCCAGGTAAAATCTGCGCCCGGTCAAAGTCGATGTGGTCGTCGTTGTGCGCAGGCCGTTCAATTGCGCGATCAGCAGCGTCGCGGCGATGAAGACCAGGGTGCCGCCGGTGAAGATCAGTGCGGCGTTAACCAGCGGGATGCCGATCAACAGGATGAGCAAGCCCGCGTTGAGCGTCAACCAGATATCCCAGCGCGTTTTGGGCCGCGGCTGACCGGCGCGCTCCGCGACCAGACCCGGCAATACCGCGAAGATAACTTCGGTCAACGTGCCGAGCGTGATCAAGTGTATGCGCAGCCAGCGCAGGCCGTTGAACCAGGGCAAGACATTCAGACCCGCCAGCGACGAGTCCAGTGCGGCCAACACGGCCAATGCGATATACAGCAGCGTCATCAACAGGTAAGGGTTGAACATGACATGGTTCCTTATTGTCGCTTGAGATCGGACGTCAACTACCGATGCCTTTGAGCAGCGCGCCGACGGCATAGGCTACACCCGCCGCGAATCCACCCACCAGCAGCATTTCGACACCACTGCGGATCGGATTGAGTTTGGTGACCAGGACCTTCGCCGCTCCCAGCCCAAACAAGGCCAGCCCCGAAAGCGCCAGGGCTATCGGAAAGGACGCGTCCGAAGGGATCAGGACCAGTAAGCCCAGCAGATAGATAAGCAGCGGCACCGTGCCGGCAACGACGAACGAAATGAAGGTCGCCAGCCCGTTGAGCAGCGGGTTGCGCGCGTCTTCCAGCATGCCGAGCTCGTCCAGCATCATCGCTTTCACCCAGCGGCGCGGCTCGCGGCTCTGAATTTCGACCAGTTGCCGCGCCTCGTCTTCGGCATAGCCACGCTGGCGATACACCTCGTGCAGTTCGGCCCGCTCGCCGTCGGGGAAGTGCTCCACTTCCCATGCCTCGCGTTGCCACTCGCGCCGGTAGTATTCCTGCTCACTTTTCGCCGACAGATAGGCGCCGGTAGCCATTGAGAAGCCATCGGCCAACAGGTTGGCCAGGCCGAGGATCAGGATGACGGGCGTGCCTAGCTGAGCGCCGGCCACGCCACTGACGACGGCAAAGGTGGTGATGATGCCGTCCAGCCCGCCATACACCAGCTCGCCAAGATATTGACTGCCTGCGCCGCCATGTTCTTCATTGGCCTGCACGATGCGCTCCGGCGAATGGGCCAGCGCTGATGCCTGCGCATCGTGTTGGGCAAAAGCCTGACGGGCTTCTCCGAGCCGTTTGGAAAGGCTCATGGCATGATCCGGTTTTGGGATGCAACCGCTCGCCGCAATGTCCCTAGAAATTCGTCCAACGGCACGCGGTGAATCCGCGCCGCCCATTCAACGGTGAGCGCCTTCGCGATGAACAATCGCAACGAGTAGCCGCCCACCCGCTTGATGCCAAAGACTTCCATGAGTTCGGCAACGTCGCCGTACTCTGTCAGCAAGTCGGATATGCGGGTGTCCTTGGTAATCTGCATAGTTCCTTACTCTAAACGCGCCCAACTGCTTCAGCCATCTCGCCCAGGTGCAACGCCTTACTTCATGAAGAAGACAGGGCTGTTTTACCCGGAGGGTTACGGCATCAACTCGGCCGCGTGCAACCGATCGTGAATGTCCTTGAACGCGTCAGCCTGGGCCTGGGTGATCGTTCCAGCCTTGACCAGTTCGGCCAGCATGACCGTCTGCCGTTCTGCCGGGGTACCGGTGCCGGGCGTGCGGCCGTCCAATGCGGTGTGAACTGCGCTGAAGGTATCGGCCTCGTCTGACGTGATGACACCCTGCGCGACGGCTTGCTTTAGCAGCTCGGTGCGCTGCGCGACTTCCGCCTGTGCGTCGAAAACGGCGCCGCCTACCGCATGTTCTGGCGTGACCTGACCTTTGCCGAGGGCGCGCATATAGTTGATCACATCCCAACGTGCTGGTTCATCCAGCGTGCCTTTCCAGGGCAGCATTGCCGTTTGGAACGCGACACCGCCTTCGCTGATGCGCCAGAAGAGATAGTCGTCGCCCGTCATCTGGCTGGTATGGGCTACAGGCGCGGGTGCGGGGTCAAGCCCTGCGCCCACCGGTCCATCGCCCATGCCGCCATCGCCGTGACAGGTGGCGCAGTAGGCGGCGTAGACCGTTGCGCCACGCGCCAGCGAATCTGCGTCAGCCGCGATGGGATTGGTCAGCCCCGCGTATCCAGTTGGAATCGGCGCGCTGTGGCGCTGCATCAGGTCGGCCCCCATGCCGTGACCATCGGCCGCAGGAGGCGTGGGCTGTGCAGCTGGCGTGCTGCACGCGGCCAGAACAACTACTAACATTAGTCCGAGTAAATCTATCCGTTTCATAGTGTGTCTTGCACTACCCTTAACGTGGTTCACGTGGAAAGCAACCAGCGCCGCGAACGCTCGCGCAGCCGCGCCACAAATCTGTAGCCGGGTCTGTCAACAGTCGATCTATTTGCCGGCCAGTCTCTTGCGCGCTTCCGCGCCCCAGAAAGGATAGCCCAGCGCAGCCCCGACGAGGCAGTAGTCAAACACGCCGCCTGCGATGGGGATGAGCGCAACCACGGCCATGATCGTGCCAGGCGTACCTTGCACGACCAACAACCCCACACTCAGAATGACGAGGCCCAACACGATGCGCGCACCGCGCCCCATTCCACTGGTCATGAACTTGACGAATTGCATTGTGGTCTCCTTGTCTGTATTGCCTCTCGTCACATTGAAGAGGCGTGGCTCGTATCAGGCCGTCCGCGCCGCCAAAAAGGCCAGTCGCGTTTCGGCTTCCACCCCGCGTTTCGCGCCCGCGGGCGTAATGACTATCGCTCCCGGCTGGATTGTGAAGCGTTCATCCTCGACCGTCATCCAGCCCGTGCCTTCGAGGAAGTAGTACATCGCCAGCCCTTCTGGATGGTGCGGAATCTGTTGTCCCGCTTCAAGGCCGCCCAGAATTACTTTGAGTTTGTCCAGCTCCGCCAGTATTTGCGGCTGCGGACCAGCGGCCGAAAAGACGGCTTTCGCTTTCCAGTCGGGGTACAGTATTGGTTTCATTCAATCCTCCGATCGATATTCGGCGCAACCACAATCTGAAAGGGGCGTGAGATCGCCTGCTGTGGGCAGATGCGCTCACAGTAGCCGTTATAGTTGCAGGCTGCCGGGTGGGTGACGACGGCGAGTGAGCCAGCCAGCGCCAGTGCCCCGGTCGGGCAGGCTTTCACACACAGACCGCAGCCATCGCACAAGTCGGAGGCAATGATCGGCACGGGCCGAGCGACCTGTGCCGGCTGTTCGATTACTCCCATTCCATGCCTCGCCCAGAAAAAGCGCCTCGCTCAAGTGATGGCTGAAGCATATCACTTGAGCG
>JAYRVL010000296.1:0-4671 GCA_041918575.1 Anaerolineae bacterium
CACCGCGGCGCGGTCGGCCGGCCCGGCCTGGCGAATCTCCAACGTTGGCGGACGCTCAACAGGCGGGAGAGCCAGGTCGCTGAGCGGCGCCAGCGCGTGTACCTGCTGGATGCCAAAACTGAGATCGAACCAGGCGCCAACCAGGTTGGGCGCAGCCGCGGGCAGCAGGGCCAGATGATGAAAGCAGCCAAAAGCCACCCAGCGGACGCCGAGCGCCTGGTACAGGTCTTTGAGCAGTTCCGGCGATTGATCGGCCGCCAGCGCGCAGCCCGCCAGGCGCACCCAGCCGGCGCGGCCCCAGATCTGATCGAACACCATATCGCCGATCAGGTAGCCAACCAGGCGGTCATGCTCGAACGCGGCGACGCCGGCGGCAAAGGGACGCTGCCAGGCATCGGCAACGGCCAGGGCTGCCTGCTCCGGCTCATCGAAGCGAGCGGGGAGTTCAGGCTGTGTGGCGCGCAGCAGGCGCTGGCGCTGCGCCAGGAGATCGCCGGCCGGCTTGAGCATGTCGGTCTGAAATGGCTCCAGACACAGTGCAGATGGCGTCATGGTCATGTCTCCGCTTGATTCTCCGCGTCCCTTTCTTCAGATTCCCCGCCCAGCAGCACCAACCGCGAGCGTCCGCCGCCCTCGTCCGGGCCCACATAGCCTTTGGCCTCGAGCAGTTCGATCAGGCGGGCTGCGCGGGGATAGCCGATGCGCAGTTGGCGCTGCAGCAGCGAGGCCGAAACGCGCTTGCGCCCCTGCAAGGCTGCCAGCGCGTCTTGCAGCTCGTTGTCATCCTCCTGCTGCTCCAGCAAACCGGCCCAGGGCCGCGGCGCGGCGTGATCGCCGGGCGGCACCTGCCTGTGCCAAAAAGCCACGATGCGCTCGGTTTCGCGCTCGCTCAGGTAACAGCCCTGCACGCGGCGCAGCTTGGCGCTGTCGGCCGTCATCAGCAGCATGTCCCCGCGCCCCAGGAGTTTTTCCGCGCCGGGGGTATCCAGAATGACGCGTGAGTCAACTTGGGTGCTGACGGCAAAGGCGATGCGCGCCGGGAAATTCGCCTTGATCAGGCCCGTGACCACATCCACGCTCGGTCGCTGCGTTGCCAGCACCAGGTGGATGCCGGTGGCGCGCGCCATCTGCGCCAGGCGGCAGATGTGGCGTTCCACATCGTTGGGCGCACTCATCATCAAGTCGGCCAATTCGTCAATGATGATGACCAGGCTGGGCAGCGGCGTCAGGTCTGGGCGCTTGGCAGCCTTTTCGTTGTAAGTTGCCAGATTGCGCGCGCCCGCCTCGGCAAACTTGCGGTAGCGATCGTCCATCTGCACTGTGGCCCAGGTCAGCATGGCGACAGCATCCTCCACTTCGGTGACAACCGGCGCCAACAGGTGTGGAATACCGTTGTAGATGGGCAGTTCGACCATTTTCGGGTCAACCATGAGCAGCCGCACGGTGTCGGGCGTGTTGTTGAACAGGAGGCTGCTGATGATGGCGTTGATGCAGACCGACTTGCCGGAACCAGTGGCGCCGGCAATCAACAGGTGCGGCATGCGGCCCAGGTCAGCCGCTACCGCGACGCCGCTGACATCCTTGCCCAGGGCCACGGCCAGGTGACTGCCCACCTTCTGGAATTCGGGGCTTTCCAGCACGTTGCGCAGCGCGACCAGCGTGCTGCGGGGATTGGGCACCTCGATGCCGACATAGGGGCGTCCCGGCGCCGGCGCTTCGATGCGGATGGAGGATGCGGCCAGCGCCAGGGCCAGGTCGTCGCCCAGGCGCTCGATCTTACTGACCCGAATCTTGTAACGTTCGCCGTTGCGCTCGATGAAGCCCGGTTCCACGCCAAACTGGGTGACGGTGGGGCCGCGGTTAACGCTGACTACTTTGGCCGGCACATTGAACGCGGCCAGCGTGCGCTCGATGGTGTTGGCCATCTCGCGCACCGTCGCCTCGCCAAAGCGCTGCGTCGTTTCGGAGGCCAGCAGCGTCAGCGGCGGTAATGGCAGACCAGGGGCTTTGGCGGCGCTGACCGGGGTTGGCGCGGGCGCGGGACGGGGCGCAGGCTCCGGTTTGCGCGGAGTACGGACCGCGGGCGGCGTCTCCGTGGCCGCAGGAGGCGGCGGTGAGCTGGCGCGGCCCGCGGCTTTGGCCAGCGGCGCCAGCGGGTGGGTTTCTGGCTGAGCCGGCGCATGAGGTCGGGGCGTCCTGGTCGCGCTTGGCCGGGCGGCGGGCAGGGCGGGCAGCGGGGCTTGTTGCCAAGTGGGCGCGGCCGGCGCAGAGGTTGGCGCGGCAACGGTGGTGGGGTCAAGGCGCGGGGCTTCACCGCGCAGCCAATCCAGGCCGGCCAGCAGATGGTAGAGCAAAAACTGCCAGACCGGGCGCAGGATGAGATAGCCGCCCGCCGCCGCCAGGGTGATGAGCAGCAGCGCGCTGACGCCGTCGCCGATGATGTCACGCAGCAGACCGCTCAACGCCCAGCCCAGGTAACCGCCCCCGTGGCCGGCCTGCGCCAGGCGCAGTGGGTCCTCGCCGCCCCACCAGAGATGCGAAAGGGCCAACAGCGCGATCAACAGCAGCTCGACGCCCACGACCATGGTCCAATGCCAGGCGATGGCGATGAAGCGGCGCACCATGAGGAACAGACCGGCCAGCAGCATCATCAGGCTGATGGGCAGCGCGCCCCAGCCGAAGACCTGGCGCAGCAGAGGAGCCGCGCCGGCCGGGGTTTGCGCGATGGTCAGCAGCGCCAGGGCGCCGGCAGCCAAAATAGCCAGGCCAATCGTCTCGTAAGACATCGAATCAGGCGCCGGCGGCGGTTGCAGCGGAGGGCGAGTGGGTGACGGTGCTGGCTTCTTGGACATAGACGGTTACATGTTCACAGGGTCGTTCACGGCAGCGCCTGTGACCGGCGCAGGCTGAGGGCCAGCCGGCGATTGTGCGAATCAATGCTGATCACGCGCGCGGTCACAGTGGTGTCTTCCTGTACAACGTTGCGGGGATGCAAAAAACTGCCTTCGGCCAATTCAGAAATGTGAATCAAGCCCTCCAGCCCTTCTTCCAGGCGCACGAAGGCGCCAAAACTGACCACGTTGGTCACTGTGCCATGCACCTGCTGGCCGACCTGATAGCGTTCCTGGACGCTGGTCCACGGATCAGGCGTCAGGCGTTTGAGGCTCAGTCCGACGCGGCGCTGTTCCTTGTCCACATCCATGACGTAGACGGCGATCTGCTGCCCCAGGTGCAGCACTTCGGCCGGATGCCCGACCCGGCCCCATGAGAGTTCGGAGATATGAATCAAGCCTTCGACGCCGCCGCCCAGGTCAACGAAGGCGCCAAAATGACACAGGTTGCTCACCGTCCCTTTGTAGCGGCCGTTGGGCTGCAGTTGGCTCAAAACGTCTGGCGGGTGTTGTTCCTCCAGGGCGGCGCGCTCGGACAGGATCAACCGGTTGCGCGCCCGGTCCAACTCGATGATGCAAACGCGAACGGGCTTACCCACGCGCACGCCCAACGACAAGCGGCGGTTATCGTCAACGTAGGTCAGGCCAACCAAGTGGGAAGAAGGGACAAAGCCGGTGAGCGAATTGAGCTTGACCAGCAAACCGCCGCGGTTGTAAGCGGTTACCATGAGTTCATACGCCTGGTTGCGCGCCACGCCCTGCTCGGCCAGGCGCCAATCTCGTTCTTCGGGCGGCAACTCTGTCAGCGCATCGGCCTCCGCGGGCGGCTCCGGCGCCGCTTCGTAGACAGGCGGCGGCTCCTGCAGCGCCTGCCTGGATGCCGGGGAGGGCTTGTCATGCTGGTTCGCTTCTGCTTCACCCAAAAGCGATTCCCAGTAACCCTCTTCGGCCCAGGGCGGGGTGTCGGCATTCGTCTGGCGTGACCCGGTATGAATGGGTTTTGCGGGTTTTGTCTGTATACCACTCTGCTGACGCCACATTGTAAACACTACTCCTGTTGATATGTCTCTTTTTCCATGTCGGCCAATGTGCGGGCGACTTCTGTAATCGCCACCCGCTGTTTACGATACAAATCAGACTCGCTCAACGCCAGGCGGCCGGCAATATCTCGGATACGTTCGCCCTGCACAAAACGCATTTCCAGGATATTGTACAAGAGCCATTCTGTCGCCGGCAATTTCCGGTCGCCGCCGGGCCGCTGCAGCTCGATGGCGCGCTTGAGCGCGCTGCGCAAGGCCCGGCTGGGGTTATTGTCGTTTTCGGCCAGCAGATCGGCCACTACTCGTAGTTTGAGCAGGGGGCTGTTGGTCAGTCTCGGCCCTCCCCAAAGATGCGTCAACGCCTCGCGCACCCATCGCTCGAAATCGGGTTGCGTCACCAGGCTGTCGTCATTCATGGCAGGCAGGGGCGTAGCGCCGGTGTACTGCACCGTGCTGCGCCAGGCCTGCATGCGTTCGATTTCTGGGATGATGTGGCGCAGCGCAGTGAAAAGCCCTTGCTGCACCTGACGATCTTCCAGCGCCTTGGCGGCCTGGCGCAGCAAGGCTCGCACCAGGGCATGTTCCTCGGCCGCGATGACGGCGCGCTCCGCCTGGTTGCGATCAACAGCCAAACCGAGCCAGCCGAGCAGGCTGCCGTCATTTTGCTCACGCAGTGGAAAAAGCCAGGCGCCGCCGCAGACAAAGAAATCGGGAGCGCCAACCGGCTGACTGCTGCGCTC
>JAYRVL010000297.1:0-2570 GCA_041918575.1 Anaerolineae bacterium
AACGGAGACCATTCGCCTTCCACGTACCCGATCTCTGATCTCGAATCTCTGATCTCTGCCCTCTGGAGACCGGAGACCGGAGACCATTCGCCTTCCACGTACCCGATCTCTGATCTCGAATCTCTGATCTCTGCCCTCTGGAGACCGGAGAACGGAGACCATTCGCCTTCCACGTACCCGATCTCTGATCTCGAATCTCTGATCTCTGCCCTCTGGAGACCGGAGATCGGAGATCGGAGACCGGAGACCGGAGATTAGAGATCGGGGATCGGGGTCGAAAGCCCACGGACAGCGTTTTGCTGACCGCGGGCTTTGTTTTTGCGGAGCGAGATCGGTTTACTTTAGGTTGGCGGCCAGGAAATCGAGCACGACCTTCATGTTGGCGGCATCGCTGAACTGTGAACCGCCGTGGCCCGCGCCTTCGAGGAAGGTCAGCGTGGCTTTGTCTGAACCCGCGGCCTGCAGGGCATCGTACAGCAGTTGGCTCTGCTGCGGCGGCACGTTGCAGTCCGCGGTGCCATGCTGGATCAGGAAGGCCGGCGCGTCTGCAGTGACGTAGGTGATGGGATTGACCAGCTTGACCTTATCGGGCACGGTCTGGATCGCCGCGCCGACGACCAGCGATTCAGGCGAGTCCGCGGCGTCATGGGTCGCGGGGCAGGAGGAGCCGGCAAACTGCTGGTCCATCTGCAGGAAATCGGTGGGGCCGAACCAGTCAATCACGGCCTGCACGCAGCTCGACTGCTCGGCGTTGCCCAGGTCAGCCCCTTCCAGCGCCGCCGCGCCGCACGAGGCGCCCAGCAGCGCCACCAGGCTGCCGCCGGCCGACTGGCCGAAGGCGGCAAAGCGCTGCGGGGCCAGCTTGTAGGCGGCGGCGTTGGCGCGCAGGAAGCGCACGGCCGTCTTGACATCCTGAATCTGTGCGGGCGCCAGGGACTCGCCGCTCAGGCGATAATCCACGCTGACCACGGCGTAACCGGCGGCCAGGAAATCGTCCGCGCTGGCCGGATTGCTCTTATCGCCCATCTTGAACGCGCCGCCATGCACGTTGATGACGACCGGGAACGGGCCATCGCCCTCGGGCAGGTAGATGTCGAGTTTCTGCGTGGCCGAAGCACTGGCGTATGCCACATCCTTGAACGCAGGCGTGGCCTTGATCGCCGTCACGCCGCCGCCCATAGCGGGGCGACCGGCTGGCGCGGCGGCCGCCGGCGCGGTGGTGGCAGTGGCCGCAGGAGCCGCCGGCGCGGCCGGCGTGGGCGCGGCGCAGCCGGTTATGATGCTGCTGACCAGCAGGGCCAGGAGACCGACAGCGATTTGCTTCAGCGTCGCCGAACGGCGCCGGGCAGGATGATGAGTGATTGATGAACTGAACATGGTTTGGAACTCCTCTTGGGTATTTCGGGCGACCATCACGGGGCGCCCCGACGACTTTCATGTTAACGCCGAAATCTCAAGAAATCCTCAAGATCGTCTACACAGAATCTGGATTTTGCGCGGCCGCCTGCCCCCCTGCCCCCCCAATCCTGGGGGGAAAAGCATTCGGCTCCCCCAGGATTGGGGGCAGGGGGGCGCTTCTTGACATTGTCTTGAGATTGCTGTGTTATCATCACATCAGCCGGCATGGCCTTGCGCCTGCCCGCGTGGGCGACCGCAAGGGTGCGCCCTATAAAATTGAGAAGGGGCATGGCCTTGCGCCTGCCCGTGTTGCGGGAGAATGAGCCTATGTCACAACGAATCCTGGTGGTTGACGACGACCGATCTATTCTGAAAGTGCTGCGCGCCTACCTGGAGCAGGCGGGCTACCTGGTGCTGCTGGCGGGCGACGGTGAGGCCGCGCTGCACGCGCTGCGCCACGAACGCCCAGACCTGGTCATCCTTGACCTGATGATGCCCCATCGCGATGGCTGGGAGGTGACGCGCATCGCGCGCGGCGATCGCATCCTGGCCGCAACGCCGATCATCATGCTGACCGCGCGCGTCGAAGACACCGACAAGATCGTGGGGTTGGAGCTGGGCGCGGACGATTACATCACCAAGCCGTTCAATGCGCGCGAGGTGGTGGCGCGGGTCAACGCGCTCCTGCGCCGCACTCGACTCGATCAACGGCCGGGCGCGGTCGGCCAGGTCCTGGTGACAGGCAACCTGCGGCTGGATCTCAATCAGCACACGCTGACGATCGAAGGCCGGCCGGTGGAACTGACGCGCACGGAGTTCAATCTGCTCACCCTGTTCATGCAGAATCCGGGCTATACCCTGACCCGCGATGATCTGCTGGACAAGGCCCTCGGTTACGCCAGCGAGGGCATGGGGCGGGCGCTCGATACCCATATGCGCAATTTGCGCCGCAAGATCGAGCACGACCCGGACAATCCGACGATCATTCAGACCGTCTACGGCGTCGGCTATCGCTTGATCGGCGGCGCGCCATGACCCGGTTATGGGTCCGACTCAGCCTGATGATCGGCGGTGTGTTGTTTCTCGTCTTCTTCATGCAGGTCCTCGCCATCACGTTCGACAGGGACGCGCAGAATGGGCCGGGCAGCGGCGCTGCGCCCACGCTGCAAACG
>JAYRVL010000298.1:0-3926 GCA_041918575.1 Anaerolineae bacterium
GCCGCTCAGTTTGCTGGTGATGTGCAGCGACAGAACCGGGTCGCCGTTCTTACCCGCGTCACGGTAAACATCAGCCAGCAAGCCAGGAGCGGGCTGCGATGTTTTGGGAATAATGCCCAGGGTGTGAACCTTGTCATAGAAGGTCTTTTCGTCAATCGTCTCGCCTTCCAGGTAGGCGTCTGCGCCAAAACGAATCGTGACCGGCACGACACGCACAGGCATCTGCGCCATCAGGGCGGCCGTTAAGTCGCAGGTCGAATCGGTGACCAGTCGCAGCATAGAGTATAAATCCAGTTTCCCGGGGAAGCCCGGTACAAATCGGCAAATCCAAAAAAGAACGCTTACCAGGGAAAGCTGCGCGAGGCCAGGTCTTCGCGCAACGCAATCAGGGTGCGATGGTAGAGCGACTTGATCGCCCCCTCGGTGCGCCCCATCAACTCGCCAATCTCGGCGTTCGGCAGCCGTTCGACAAACTTCAACAGAATGAGCTGCTGGCGGTCTTCGGGCAGGCGGCGGATAGCGTTCATCAATTCCCCGCGACGTTCATTGTCCTCTACGTGCGCATCCGGGCCTTTGCTGCGCGGACCAACGACCGTCACATCTTCCAGTGAAACAACCTTGCGCCGGCTGCGGTCGCGATGCCAGTTCGCCACCAGGTTGTGGGCGATGCGGTAGAGCCAGGCTGAGAACGGCAGCCCACGATGAACGTAGCGCCCGATGCCATCCAGGGCACGAAAGAAAGTCCGAGCCGTCAAATCTTCAGCGTCGGCCTGGCTACCCGTCCGGTAATAAATGTAACTGTAGATGCGATCAACGTAGATCTCGTACAGTCTACCGAAGGCCTCAGGATCGGTCTTCGCCTGCTCGATCAGGTTCAATTCGCTGTCGGTTGTCCGCGTCACCAGTGACTTCTCTCCTCGGCGCGTGTCCGAGAGCCGAGAACACTCGCTCCGTTCGGTCATCCTAACCTGTCCGCACCGGCTAGAACACCGAACCCTACCTGAAGTTGCGCGCTGCGTCAAAAGCAACTGTCTTCTCGCGCTCCGGCCACATCGTCCGCTGCATTGTGTCTTGAAGCAACGATTGTAGCCGATACCCTGCGGCTGGTCAATTACCGCGGCCAGTCTGTGCGCACACCTCGCCTGGAACCGTCCTCTGGTCTGATTCGTTTGCATTGGCATGGCTGCTTACACAGTCACGGTGCAGAGCGCCAGGCAACGCCGGCCGTGTGGGGGCGGACCCCGGTCATTCTCCCACCAAATCACGATGCCGGTTTGCGCCTCGGTTGCGCTTGTGTTACACTAATCCAACGGGCTTGTACACATCACCGCAGTTTAGGCCACCGGCGCGGCCAAGCCCCTACTGACGATTATTGAAGGAAAATCCTTATGATTCGAACCCGACCGCAGCGGGTCTGGAGCCATCGCATCGTTCTCGCCCTCGTCATGGGCGCCCTCTTGACGCCGGGCCTGGCGCTTGCCTGGCAAGGGGGGCAGGTCGCTCTCACTTCACCGCAGCCGTTTTCAACCTTGCGCGGGGTGATTTCGATCAACGGCACGGCCACCCACCCCAGTTTCCAGCGTTTCCAGCTCTATTTCCGCTCCGAAAGCGTGCCTGACGAGTGGCACTTCATGTTCGAGCAAACCAATCAGGTCACCAATGGGCTGCTGGGAACGTGGGACACGCGCGGCGTGCCCGACGGCGCCTACGCGCTGCGCCTGCGCGTAGTGCGAGCGGATGGCAACTACGACGAGAAGGAGATCAACGGCTTGCTCGTCGTCAACACGCGGCCGGTTGACACGCCGACGCCGGAGGTCACACCCACCCTGGCGGAACCGGCCGCGCCCACCGATACTCCCACGCCTTTCTTCACACCGACGCCGGTCACCGTGCAACAACCGCAGATCGCCACGCCCACCCCGCGGGTCACAGTCGCGGTGACGGCGACGGTCGCCAGCAGTAATACGGTGACGCCAGGCGACGCCCAGGCCAACGGCTCTACGCCAGCAACCGACGCAGGCGGCGACGACAGCCTGTTGGGCGGCCTGTTCAACCTGGGGGAGATGCCGAGTACACTGAGCGGCAGCAGCCTCGGCGCTGCGTTCATGCGCGGCGCCCGCTTCACCCTGGCGGCGTTTGCCTTCCTGGCAGCCTATGTCGTGCTCAAATGGCTGATCCGTTGGCTGTTGGCCCACCGGTCGTAAGAGACTTCACTGAGACTTCACTGAGACTTCACTGAGACTTCACTGAGACTTCACTGAGACTTCATTCTTCCGGGCGCACAGATTTCTGAGAGTCAGACATGAGCGAAGATCTCTTCCTGATCGTGGGGCTGGGCAATCCTGGCCCGCGCTTTGCGCGTAATCGTCACAACGTTGGCTTCCAGGTCGTGGATTTGCTGGCGCACCAGCACCACCTGGTGTTTCAACGCGCCGAATTTCGCGCCGCAGTGGCCGCCGGCGCACTGGCCGACCGCCGCGTGCTGCTGGCAAAGCCGCAAACCTTCATGAACCTGGCGGGTCAGGCTGTCGCGCCCCTGGCGCGCTTTTACAAGATCCCCCTCTCGCAGATTCTGGTCCTCTACGATGAGCTGGATCTTCCCCTCGGACGCCTGCGCTTCCGACCCGAAGGCGGTTCAGGTGGGCACAACGGCATGAAGTCGCTGGTGGACAGCCTGGGCGCCCAGGCTTTTGCGCGGCTGCGCATCGGCATTGACCGACCGCCCGGCAAGATGGACCCGGCCGCCTATGTGCTGCAAGACTTCAGCAGCGACCAGGAAATCGAAATGGCCTTTTGCCGTCCCCGCGCCGCGGAGGGCGTCGTCACCTGGCTGCGCGAGGGCATTGCCGCGGCGATGAACAAATACAACGCGGTCTGACTCAGTCAACGGCCGCCGCCCGCAGCCGTCGCAACCCGCGCTCGTTCCAAACCAGTCCCCCCGCCATGCCGGAGACAACGACCATGCAACTGGCAGGCCTCCTGTCGCTCGTCCAAGATATTCCAGCCTACGCCGGTCTGCGCCAACGCGTCGTCGAAGGTCTCGGCTCGCCTGCGCTGGGAGTCGGCGCGGCTGCGCGCCCCTTCCTTGCGGCCAGCTTGATCCACGAGCTGGAGCGCCCTACCCTGCTTCTGACCGGCCGCACCGAGCGCGCGCGGCAGCTCGCGGATGACCTGCGCGCCTGGCTGCCGGCGCCCGAACGTATTCACATCTTCGCCGATCCTGACGCCCTGCCCTACGAACGCGTGCCCTGGTCGCGTGAAACCAGGCAGCAGCGCCTGACCGCGCTCGTCGCCCTGACCCATACCCCGCGGCCAGGCGCGGCGCCCGCGCCGCCCATCCTCGTGGCCTCGGCCCGCAGCCTGGCCCTGCTCACCCTGCCGCGGCGCGAGTTAGCCACCTCGCTGCGCACTCTGCGCGCCGGTCAAAACGCCGACATGGCCGGCCTGCTCGAAAAATGGCTCGGTTGGGGCTACCAGCCAGCAACGGTGGTCGAAGAGCCGGGCGCGTTCAGCCGCCGCGGCGGTATCGTGGACGTGTGGGCGCCCAACTTGCCCTGGCCCCTGCGCCTGGAGCTGTTCGGCAACGAGATTGACAGCCTGCGCTTCTTCGATCCGGGCACGCAGCGCACCCTGCCCACGGAGCAGGGCGGTCGCGTGGCCGAGGTGCTTCTCGGCCCGGCCAGCGAAGCCCTGCCCCGCTACGGCCCATCCGCGCAGTCGCGGCTGGGGGCGCTCGATCTGTCGCCGTGCCACGCGCCCGCGCAGAACGACTTCGAACGCGAGCGCAGCCAACTGCTGGAAGGCGCAGGGTTTCGCGGCGTCGAATGGTACATTCCCTATTTGTACAGTCAGCCGGCTACTTTGCTGGACTATCTGCCTGGCAACGGTCTGCTGCTGGTGGATGACGGCGCCGAGCTGACCGCCAC
>JAYRVL010000299.1:0-1600 GCA_041918575.1 Anaerolineae bacterium
ATTGAGCACTGCCTACCCAGGCAGCGTGGCAACGTCAGCCTGAGCAACCTGCAGGTAATCAATGCGATCCTCTATGTCGCCGAGCATGGCTGTAAGTGGCGCGGACTGCCCAAGCGCTTCGGCAACTGGCACACGATTTACACGCGCATGAACCGCTGGACCAAAGCCGGCGTGCTGGATCGCATGTTCGAAGAGTTGCAGCGCGCACAGATTGTGCGCATCAAGATCGAAGCGGTCTCGCTGGACTCCACAAGCATCAAAGTCCATCCGGACGGCACGGGGGCGTTAAAAAAAACGGCCCACAAGCCATCGGCAAGTCCCGAGGCGGATGGAACACCAAGATTCATATGGTTGCCGCGGATGCTCGAACGGCCGTGACGTTCTGCCTCTCGCCTGGGCAAGCACACGACGCTCCTGAAGGTCGACGCCTGCTCAGCAGCCTTGGGGCGACCAGCAGACCAGTGCATTTGTTGATGGACCGGGCTTACGAAGGCAATGAAACACGGCAGCTGGCACTGGATCTGGGTTTCATTCCGGTGGTGCCGCCACTGAAGACGCGGATCGAGCCCTGGGAGTATGACCGCGAGATGTACAAGCGCCGCAATGAGGTTGAGCGCTTGTTCCGTCGGCTCAAAGGCTATCGCCGCATTTTCTCGCGGTTCGAGAAACTTGACCTGATGTTCCTGGGCTTCATCAGCTTCGTACTCGTCGCTGATGGACTTAGGATGTGTTAACAGGCCCTAACCCGCGCTTTGTCAACCGGGCGATATTTGCCGGCCACTATTTGCCGCGGCAGCGGCCCGCGCCGAACGCGAGCACCGGTTCAGAGCATGGCTGACAGCGTGTCCAGTCGTGTTTCGGCGGTGGGCAATAGAAAGTCGGCGATGAAGCGCCGCTCCGGCACCGGATGGCCCAGCAGGTAACCCTGTGCCAGGTCACAGCCGGCGTGGCGCAGGTGTTGCAGTTGTTCCTCGGTCTCGACGCCTTCGGCAATCGTTTGCATCTGGTAGCTTGCCGCCATTTCCACCACCGACGCAATGATCTGCTGGCAGCCGGTGTCATCGGTAGCGCCGGATACAAAGCAGCGGTCGATTTTGATGTAGTGGCATTCCAGTTGTTTGAGGTAGGCCAGCGACGAATGGCCGGTACCGAAGTCGTCAATCGCCAACTCGACCCCCAGCGCGCGTACGGCACGAATGCGCTCGATCACCGCATCGGGGTCCTCCATGGCCACGGATTCGGTCACCTCCAGGCACAGGCAGCGCGGGTCCATGCCGGTGTCGCCCAGCACCCGCGCCAGGTGTTCGACAAAATCGCTTTGGGACAGCTGCACGGCAGAGACGTTGACACTGAGTTTCAGTGCTCGCCGGTCCAGCGCCTGCCAACGCACCCAGGCGCGGCAACTCTCCTCCAGCACGAAGTGGCCCAGTGGGATGATCAAGCCACTGCGTTCGGCCATCGGGATGAATTCGGACGGTGCCACCACGCTGCCGTCGCGTTGCGGCCAGCGCAGCAGCGCCTCGCAACCAACCAGTGTGCCCGCGGCGAGCTCAAACTGGGGCTGGTACATGACCGAGAACTCCAGCTGAGTGATGGCGCG
>JAYRVL010000300.1:0-3204 GCA_041918575.1 Anaerolineae bacterium
CCGCGCGGTCCGCGGGCAGCTCGCCCCAACTGGAGTGCAGCGTGGCCATCAGGGTCAGCAGCAGGGGCCGCGAGGCCAGGTCCGCCAGGTAGGGGCGGTCATGCAGCGCCTGGCGCAGAAGGCTGCCGCGGACCTGCGCATCCGTCAGGCTCAGGCCCACCGCGGGCGCGGCCGCTTCGTACCAGCGCACAATGAAGCGCTCGACCTGTTCTTGGCTGAAGGGGGCCAGCGTGAGCACCCGAAAGCCGGGCAGGCGCCACTGCGGGTCGGCGTACGCGTAGGGTCGCGCGGTTACCAGCACGCGGCTGGTCGCGGGCAGCGTAGCAGCCAGCGTGCGCACGGCCTGCAAAATGGCCTGCCGCCGCTGGTTGGCCTCCGGCACTTCGTCCAGGCCATCGAGCAGGAACAGACCGCCCTGCTGCAGCAGACGATGTTGCAAATGGCGGAACACGCGTTCGGCCGCGTCCTGGCCCAGGCGCCGCGCCACATCGGTCTTGAGCGCGTCCCACAGGAGCCGGCCGGCCGCAGAGGGATTGGCCGGCGCTTGCCAGGCCGTCACTTCGCGCAGGAGCAGGCGCACCGGCAGCAGGCCGGAGAAAGCCGCCGGCGTGCGCGGACTTTGGGTGGCGAGCAGAAAGGTGAGGTAGCTGACGAAGGTGCTCTTGCCGGAACCGGCGTCGCCGAGCAGCACCAGGGCGCGGGCGTCGGGCGCGGCCACGGCATCCAGCAGCGGCGTGCGCTCGCGGCCTTGGCCGCGGGCCAGGCGCTGCGCCAGCTCGCGCTCGTCCTGGTCCCGGCCCAGGGCCGGCGTCACGACATCGAGGTCCACGTAGACGTCGGGCAGCGCAATCTGCCGGTCCTGCGTGGTGCGCACCCATTTCGGGTCCATGACGCCCAGGGGCAGACGGCTGCACTCCTCGGCCAGCGCACGCAGGTACGCGGCCTGCAAGACATCGAGCGGCACCCTGCCGACCGGCGCCTTTTCGTAGACCGCGCTGACCCACCTCTGCCACGGAAAATTGAAGATCGTGACATCGCCGTAGATTTTTTCGGCCACGACGCTGCCGCCGCTGGCGGCCTGCGCGCCGGCGCCCTGGGCAATGGCGCCAGAGCCGGTGAGGAGTGCGTGCTGCTGGGCGGTTAGTTCGGCCTGCTGTTGATTGACCCACGCGTCGCCGTACCGGCTGCGCAGCACTTCCAGGGCCTGCACCTGGGCCTGCAAGTCTGCCACCTGCGCCTGCAGCGCGGCGTCCTGGGCCAGAGCCGGCGCCGGGTCCGGCGCGGGCGACCGAAAATCGAAGACACCGCCGTGGCGCGAGTAGAAATTGGGCGCACGCTGCATCACCTGGCGCCAGAGGTCCTCTGTCACCCAGAAGAGCAGGCCGTGGGGATGCACGGTGTAGGCCTCGCGCTGGAAATCGAGATAACCGAAGAGTTCGGGCAGGGCCTGTTCCAGGTCGGTGAAGGAAACGATCAGGCGCTGCCCCTGCGCGGCGGGCGGCAGTTCGTCCAGATAGGCCAGGGGGTCGCGCCGCGTCGGGCCAAGCGGGTAATCTACGATCTGCAGGTTGAGGCGCAGGGCCAACTCGGCGCGAATGCGCTGCAGATAGGCGGTGGAGGTGAAGCGGGCAAAGACCCAGGAGCTGCGTTCGACCTCGTTGAAGTGCAGCGCCAGGCGCTGCAGGTCTCTTTCGTGTGCCGCGTCGTCGAGCATGACTGTGATCCCTTCTGCGCGATCAGGCCGCGGGCGTGACCTGCCCTCGTGCCCGGCTGGCCTGTTCCTGATCCAGGAGAGGAACTACGATCGGATGGACATCGCACCAGCGCCGGTCGTTGGCGTATTCGAGCAGGCTCAGATTGTGGAGCACTTCGCGCACGGCCTCTTCATTTTCCAACCAACGTGTCTGACTGTACTGGCGCAGGGTGAGGTAGTGGCCTGGCTCCAACATGACCTGAAAATCGCTGCGAATCTCAGTCACGGCCTCTTCGAGGCTGAGGCGATCAATCACCGACTTGCCCTGCGTGCGTGCAAACAGGGCTGCATTCTGGATGAGTCTGACCAGGGTGAAGGGCAAACCGCCGCTCATGTTGACGGCCAAGTCCAGGGCATCAGACAAAATCAGAGACGCGTCCATGCGGTTCAGGACCAGTTGTTGCATCACAGCCGCGCCCTCTGCGTTGGGGGTCCCGTCGAAGTTGCGCAACCGAATGTTGGGCAGGATAAAGCGATTGGAGAAACTGTTATTGATCTGAGTCCAATCGTTGTCGTAGCGCAGAGCGACCGGAAAGGTATAGATAATGTGTGCCTGCGGCGCCTTGAGCGAGGTTGCATGGCGCAAAAAGAGGTCTTTGGCTGCTTCCAGGTCGAGCTTGTCAATATCCTCGACGATGATCAACACGCGTCGCCCTGCGTGACGCTGCACCTCGGCGACCACCTGATCCATTTTGATAATGAGTTCGGAGAGACGATGCTCCAGTCGTTCACGAATGGTGCGGCGGGTCACAGCCTCGGTGCTAACTTTGCCCTCCAGTTTAACGAAGAGCAGATTGAAATTGGCAGACAGGCTGGCATCCACCTGCGGTTCGATGATTTTCTCCAGGACAATTTCTTGCGTGAACCAGCGATACACATCATCGAGCAGGGCATCGCCGATCAGGGCGCGCTGGTGGCGACGGAGAAGGCGCTGATCGGTGACCTGGCGGAAGAGGCGAATCGCCATGGAGAGTAGCAGATCGGTGTAAGTTACGTCCAGCGGATCGAGCACGCTTCGCACCGAGAACTGAACGGTAAGGAATTTGTCGCCCAAGACAGACGTGAGCTTGTTCAACTCGGTTGATTTGCCGCTGCCCCGATGCCCGGTGAACAGAATCTTGACCGGCTCGCGTTGATCTTCCAGAAAGATGCGCATCGGTTCGATCTGGCCCTTGGGGCGCGCCACGTAGAATTCAGCGAGGCCGCGGCCCTGCAGAGGCTCGTTGTGGACGAAAACGTTCATGACTTCGGTGAGATTCGTGGCGATCATGGGTATCTCCTGCTTGGAAAAAAGCGGCAGCACGGATGAGCAGGATCATACATCATGGGGGGCGTTGGTGTCAATCCCGCGCCGCGTCAGATTTTGCCACGAATTGCACGAATTGACACGAATGGGATTGTCGCCCGCACCCCACCGAATGAATTCGGTGTCTGATACGTCAAACCCGCTC
>JAYRVL010000301.1:0-4011 GCA_041918575.1 Anaerolineae bacterium
AACCGGTCGCCATCCAGGTGCGCGCCGATGCCGACGAGTTGATCGTCAGCATCAGCGATTACGGCGGCGGCCAGCCGATCCCCGAGGTTGACACGCCCGACCTGGAGGCCAAGCTGGCGGGGCTGCAATCACCGCGCGGCTGGGGTCTCTTCCTCATCCGCAGCATGGTGGACGACATGCGCGTCACCGAGGACGGCGTCCATCACACCGTGGACCTGATCATGAACCTGGGAGCGAAAGGAGATCGCAATGCCAGCCAAACCATTTCAAGCTAGTACCCGACACCAGCCCGATGCAGAGATCATTGATCTGCGCGGGGAGATCAACGCCGCGGCCGAGGCGGGCCTGAGCGCCGCCTACACCGAGGCCGAAGGCCGCAACCCGCCGACCATCGTGCTGAACTTCGGCGAAGTCAGCTACATCAACAGCACAGGCATCGCGCTGATCGTCGGCCTGCTAGCCCGTGCCCGCAAAGCCAAGCGCCGTCTGCTCGTCTTCGGCCTCAGCCCGCACTACCAGGAGATCTTCCAGATCACCCGCCTGGCCGATTTCATGACCGTCTTCCAGGACGAGGCCAGCGCGCTCGCCGGGGGCAGATAGCGGATTGCAGATAGCAAATCGGCGAATGAGCGAATCAACGAATAGCAAATTGCGCCGCACGCCACACGCAACACTAGGAGGTCCCATGTCTCTCATTAAACTCGATATCACAACTCGCAAGATCAACACCAAGACCAGCATCCTGGACATCCGGGGCGAGGTCACCGGCACGGCCGAGAGCATCCTGATGGAGGCCTACTCGCGGGCCACGGCGGCCGGCGCCCACGCGGTCATCTTGAACTTCGACGGGCTGGAGTACATGAACAGCTCCGGCATCGGCCTGCTCGTGACGCTGCTGATCCGCATCCAGCGCCAGAAGCAGCGGCTGCTCGCCTTCGGGTTGAGCGACCACTACCGGCAGATCTTCGACCTGACCCAACTCGACAAGGCCATCGGCATCCACCCGACAGAAGCCGCCGCGCTGGCCGCGGCCGGATGACAGGTACGCAGTGCGCAATACACAAGGAGATCACATGTCCGAATCAACAAACCAACCAGCCGCCCAACTGCCGTCCCGCGACGCGGCCAACTGGGCCAAGCCGGTAGACGGGCTTCGGGTCGGCGACATTTCGCCGGAAGCCACCAATCTGAACGTCGAGGGCAAGCAGCTCTCCGGCCCCCTCGCGGGCTTCGGCCAGATGTGGCAGAAGACCTATCGCATCCGCCTCAGCGGCGCGGACGTCACGCCCGAGCAGGTCATCAAGCTCTGGAAGGAGAACTTCGCCACGTTCTGGCCCAAGGGCAATCGCTTCTTCGGCGGTGTGGGGATCGAGCCTGGCCAGGTGGCTGTGCTCAACCTCGCCGGCCCCGGCGGGATGAACGCGCCCGGCGGCGGGCCGCTCATCTCCACCGGCATCATGGTCATCTACGCCGACGACGAGTCCTTCTCGTTCATGACGCCGCAGGGTCACATGTTCGCCGGCATGATCACGTTCAGCGCGGAGCGGGAGACAAATCCTGACAGCGAAGCCGAGCAGACCGCCCTGACCACCTGCGCTCAAGTGCAGGCCCTGGTGCGCGCCAGCGATCCGATCTACGAGATCGGGTTCCGCCTGGGGCTGCTGAAGGAAGAGGATCGCTTCTGGAAGTACACGCTCACTGCGCTGGCCGACTTCTTTGGCGTACACGGCGAGGAGCCTGACCTGAAGATCGTGCTCGTAGATCCAAAAGTGCAGTGGGCGCAAGCGAAGAACGTGTGGCATAATTCGGCCGTACGCACCGGGCTTTACACACTGGCCGCGCCCGTGCGCTGGATTCGCAGGCAGATGAATTAGCCTCTGGGACGCTTCATGGCTGCAAAACAACCCTATGATGCTGTCATCGTCGGCTCAGGCCCCAACGGCCTGGCGGCCGCCATCACCCTGGCGACCGCCGGCCGCCGCGTCCTGGTGATCGAGGGCAGCGAGACGATCGGGGGGGGCACGCGCTCCGCAGCGCTGACCCTGCCGGGCTTCATGCATGACGTCTGTTCCGCGATCCATCCGCTGGGCGTGGCTTCACCGTTTTTCCGCGATCTGCCGCTGGCAAAACACGGCCTGGCGTGGGTTTTCCCGCCCGCGGCCATCGCACATCCCCTGGATGACGGTAGCGCGGTCCTGGTCGAACGCTCGGTCCAGACCACCGCCGCGCAGCTCGGCCCCGATGCGGGCGCCTATCGGCGGCTGATGGGGCCGCTGGCCGCGGACTGGCGCAACGTGCTCGCGGAGCTGCTCGGCCCACTGCGCTTCCCGCGGCATCCGATCAGCCTCGTGCGCTTCGGCCTGCCGGCCCTGTTGCCCGCCGCAAGCCTGGCCCGGCTGTTGTTCCGCGGGGAGCGCGCCCGCGCCCTGTTCGCGGGGATGGCCGCGCACCCGATCATGCCGCTGGAATGGCCGGCGACCGCTGCGTTCGGGCTGATGCTGGGCACCCTGGCGCACGCGGTCGGTTGGCCCATGGCCCGCGGCGGCTCGCAGCGGATCGCCGACAGCCTGGTCGCGCACCTGCGCAGCCTGGGGGGGGAGATCGTGACGGGGCAGTGGGTGGCGCGCATGGATGACCTGCCGCCTGCGGCCGCGACCCTCTTCGACGTCACGCCGCGCCAACTGGAGAGCATCGCGGGCGACCGCCTGCCTGCGTCCTACCGGCGCAAGCTCCGTGGCTACCGTTATGGTCCAGGCGTCTTCAAGGTGGACTATGCGCTCGACGGGCCGGCGCCGTGGCAGGCAGCAGAATGTCTGCGTGCCGCCACCGTTCACCTCGGCGGCACGCTGGACGAGATCGCCGCGTCCGAACGCGCGATCTGGCGCGGGGAACACGCCGCCCATCCCTATGTCCTCTTCGTGCAGCAGACCCCCTTCGATCCGACGCGCGCCCCCGCGGGCAAGCACACAGCCTGGGCCTACTGCCATGTGCCGCATGGCTCAACCGTGGACATGACCGGCGCGATCGAGGCGCAGATCGAACGCTTTGCGCCCGGCTTTCGGGACCGCATCCTGGCCCGCAGCACGCGCAACGCCGCGGAGATGGCCGCGTACAATCCCAACTACATCGGCGGCGACATCAACGGCGGCGTGCAGGACCTGCGCCAGCTCTTCACGCGGCCCGTAGCCAGCCTGAATCCCTACACGACACCGGCCAGCGGCATCTACCTCTGTTCCTCGTCCACCCCACCCGGCGGCGGCGTGCATGGCATGTGCGGTTACTTCGCCGCGCAGGCCGCGCTCAGAACCAGGTAACCAAGTGAGGGAATAGCATGATCAGGGTTCAAGAGATTCGTGAGGCGATTCAGCGCGCACGTGAGCGACTTCCCCGGAACAAGCTAATCGGGAAGCGTCAGTCCGGACCACGTACCCCCCTCACATACGCCACCACGCTGCCCCATGACACGGTCTGCCCCAACAACTGCCGCTCGATCAGGGCGCGCACGTAGGCCAACGCGTCGCCATCCATCTGCTGCGCCAAGCGCTGCATGTAGCTGGGGCGCCCGCCATCCTCGCTCTCGGCAAACCAATGTGCCAGCAGCGCGGGGGTGATGCGCACCGCGCTCGTTTCGGCGACCGTCTCCACGCTCACCTCGTACAGGCCGGCCGCCAGCGCCATGTGCCGCAAATCCTCTGCCTGCCAGTTGACCAGGGCATCGTCCGCATCCGCGTAGATCGCCTCTTCCGCGGCCTGCCAGGCCTGCGCGAGGTCACCGGGCAGGCCGCTGCGGTCCAGCAACGCGTAGATGCGCTGCGTGGCCGCGGGCACGGTCTGCGCCAGCGCCAGGCGACCGCCGGGCCGCAGGAACGCCAGCAGGCTGTGGAGCACGGCCCTGGTGGATGGCGGCCCCGCGCCAAGCGCTCTCTTCGCCGCACTGGGCGAGGCCTTGCCCTTCTGGACGCGACGCCTCGACCTGGTGGTCAGCACGCACAACGACCTGGATCACCTCGG